>JBLIEH010000021.1:0-13088 GCA_047632875.1 Psychromonas sp.
ACAAAATAACGGGTCGCCCCAAAAATATCTTGAATGGAATAGTTTACAACTGTCATTAAAGGCACAATGGCACTGAACGCCACCAATATAAATACTGGTAGCACTAAGAACCATGCTTTGTTGGATTTAGTTTTCTTCATTATGATCATCCTTGGCGACAAGAAATTCGTCGATATAAAGCATTAACCACTGCTCAGGGAAACTGATAAAGGCGTGTTCTTTAGGGACTTTCTGATCCTCCTGCAGACGCGCTTTAATCAAATGCTCACCCAGTCTCAGGCTGACAATTTTGTAGGTACCCAAGTCTTCAACAAACTCGACTTCAGCACGAAAAGCACTGCCATTGGGTTTATCCCACACATGTACAAATTCGGGTCGAATACCCACCTTGAGGTTATCTGAAGAAATCATCTGCAGAGCCTGTTTCTCTAGAGCGTTGAGTGGGAATATTTTGTCACCTAAACACACACCCTGCTCACAGCGTTTTACTTGCAAAAAGTTCATTCCCGGGCTGCCAATAAAATAACCGACAAAAGTATGGTTAGGCTGCTCGAACAGTTCGCGCGGTGTACCAAACTGTACTACCTGGCCTTGGTACATCAGGGCGATTTTGTCTGCAAAAGTAGAGGCTTCAAGCTGATCATGGGTGACATAGACCATAGTGGTCTTAAACTTCTGGTGAATCTGTTTCAACTTACGGCGCAGTTTCCATTTTAACTGCGGGTCGATAACCGTCAGCGGCTCATCAAACAAAATGGCCGATACATCATCACGCACCAAACCGCGCCCCATGGACACTTTCTGTTTTTCATCGGCGGTCAGATTGGCGGCTTTTTTCTTGAGTACCTCGGTCAGCTCAAGTATTTCTGCAATCTCGCTCACTTTGGATTCAATTTTGGCGTCGCCCGCGCCCATATTACGCAGCGGGAAGGCCAAATTATCGAACACCGACATAGTGTCGTAGACCACCGGAAACTGAAAAACCTGAGCAATGTTTCGGTCTTGCGGTAGAATGTCATTAACTTTCACACCATCAAATAACACCTCGCCATCTGAAGGTTTCAATAGACCGGAAATGATATTAAGCAGGGTAGATTTACCACATCCGGACGGCCCTAATAGCGCAAAGGCTCCTCCGTCATGCCAAACATGATCCATCTCTCGGATTGCGTATTCTGGTTTTTCTGCATTTCTATTGTAACTATGCGCTAAAGATTTTAAATGAATTTCAGCCATGATAATTATCCTCAACTCTGCGGCTACATGCCTGGATTAAGTTGCCATCCTCATGAAATACATTGAGTTTATGGGTGGGTACATAAATTTTTATTTTTTCATCCACACTATAGTTATGCACACCGGATAAATGCAGAACCATTTCAAAATGCGGATTACGCACGTGTAAAAAGGTCTCGGAACCACTGATCTCAGCAACTTCCACCTGAACTGAAAGTTCCAGATCATCATCATTTTTAGGTAATAAACTCAAATGGCTGGGGCGGATTCCAAATTGATAGTCGCCTTCCTGCAGAGACTGAAGCTCGCTGGTTCGAGGAAAATGAACGGTGTTATCAAAGGTGACTTCGGTTTTAGTGATACGCCCGGGAATCATGTTAATCGGCGGCTCATTAAACAGCGTCGCGGCAATCACGTTACTGGGCTTATGGTAGGTTTCTGCGGTTGGGCCGCTCTGAACAATCTGCCCTTCATGCAATATAGTGGTCGTGCCGCCGAGTGCCAGTGCTTCATTAGCCTCTGTGGTTGCGTACACTGCAATAGTATTGCGCCTAGCAAATAATGCGCGCATCTCCTCACGCAACTCTTCGCGCAGTTTATAATCCAAGTTAACCAGGGGCTCGTCAAATAGAATAATGTCGGCATCTTTTACCAATGCACGCGCCATCGCAGTACGTTGCTGCTGCCCTCCCGACAATTCCAGAGGCATGCGCGAAAGAAACGGGGTAATTTGCAACATATCGGAAATTTCGATCACTTTCTGCTTAATGACGGCTTCAGACTCTTTAGCTAAACGCAGCGGAGAGGCGATATTCTCAAACACGGTCATGCTTGGGTAGTTAATAAACTGCTGATAAACCATTGATACGTTGCGTTTCCGCACTGGCACACCACTTACATCGAGCCCATTCACCAGCACTCGACCAGAAGTCGGTTTATCCAATCCGGCCATTAAACGCATCAAGCTCGTTTTGCCAGATAAGGTGCGGCCAAGCAGTACATTAAAAGAGCCTGATTCAAAAGTCAGGTTGGCATTATTGATATAGTACTGGCCATCTACTATCTGGGTTACATTTTCCAATGTCAGGGACATAGGCGATAATCTCCATTTTGATTAACAGTAAGACAAAAATCATGTTCTGTGCAATTTTGCCAATTCTCACACTACAATGCCAAATTCATGCCAATTTTTTGACGTTTACGTAACACATTGATAATTATACATAATTATATTTATTTATTTTTTTATAAATAAAAAAAACTGATTACTGAGCACTTTTGTTAAGGTAATGTGAACAATTTTGAACAAGTGTTACTATAATGTGAACAAGTTGTAAAAAATGTATTCAGTTACTGTCCATGCACAGTAACTAAACAAACTGCACAGGTTGAAAATTGAATAGGCTGCTGATAGTGAAATAAATTTCCCTCTGAATAAAAAGGCAGAAATTCCAACTAAAATCAATATCTTAAGTGTTTAGGCCTGTTTTAAAATATTTGTTTCTGTTGGTATTAGAGCCTGTTTATTTTTCGGGGAAAGGTGTTAGCATCATTAATGAAGAAGGGGATTATTGTTAATCTTTTTCCGTAACGCGGTTATTTTCTCGTTGGCTATCTCTACTTGAAAAAGAAAATATATTCATTGATCTGTTTCACTTATCATTTAACTAAAAAAATAAAATATTTATAATAACGCGATCTGCCTTGCAAATATTATAATTAGATACCGGGCAGCTGCATTTATACTCATTGCGTGATCAATGCAAAGGTATCAATGCGCGTTTACAATCATAATAAGTTCTTTATCGAACATTTAGACGCAACGTTTTAACAGCAACAATGATGAATAGGGAAGTAATAAAATGCCCACAAAACCGATAAATCATAGGACACATGAAACTATGATAGAGCAGTCCTGGCAACGCTGTCGAGAGTCCGGACTGACCCACAATTCAACGCCAAGTATTGAACACCTAGCGGGTGGCTCGCTGTCTTCATTGCTTGATGAGCATCATCGCCTTCTGACAACAACTCACAATGAAGTACTGCCCTATTATGAAAACTTACTGCTTAACAGTAAGAGCCAGGTAATGCTGGCTAACCATCAGGGTTACGTGCTTAAAAATTGGGGTGATCAGCGTTTTAAGCGGGATAATCAAGAGATTTTCACTCCCGGCAGCGGTTGGCAGGAATCCACATTAGGCACAAATGCAATAGGCACTGCGCTGAAAACCGGCAACATAGTGCAGATTGAACGGGATGAACATTTTTTAATTTCCAACCGTTTTATGACCGGTTCAGCCGCCCCTATTTTTGGTATAGACCGCGAGATGCTTGGGGTAATCGATATATCAACTGATACTTACCTGCCTGAATCACATACCCTGGGGCTAGTAAAAATAATGTCGCAAGCAGTAGAGAATCAACTTATTACTTCCCACTTTAAGGGCGAATATTTTATACTGCGCTTTAATACCAGCATCGAGAATATTGATAGTCAGTGGTCAGGATTAATTGTATTTGATGAAAATGGTTTAGTTATTTCAGCTAATCATCGAGCAGAAATAATGCTCGGCTGTGATTTAAAACTAGTGAATATATCGCATCTGTTTTTGATTAACGTCAGTCAGTTAGTCAACCAACCCGAAGGTTTTCAGGTTCCCTTAGTGACCACTCAACAATTCAGAGTACATGGAATAGTGCATAAGCCCGTACAGGCAAAACCCCGAGCATTGGATTTTAGAGCCGAGAGTAAGCCTGCGAAGTCAGCCAGGCATGTTTCGGATCAACACCGATTTCTATTGGATGAGCTTAACCTTGGTGATCCCGTTATCGAGAAAGCAGTCGCCCAAAGCAAGCGAATTATTGACAAAGATATTCCTATTTTAATCTCCGGGGAAACGGGAGTGGGCAAAGAGGTATTTGTTAAAGCGATGCATTATTCAAGCCTGCGCAGCAAACAGAATTTGATTACGGTAAACTGTGCCGCTATTCCACAGGAGTTAGTTGAATCGGAACTTTTTGGTTATGAGAAAGGCGCCTTTACCGGCTCAAGCAGTAAAGGTTATATCGGACTAATCCGCAAAGCCGATAAAGGGACATTATTTTTAGATGAGATTGGCGATATGCCGCTCAATGTTCAAGCGCGTTTATTACGGGTATTGCAGGAGCGCAGGGTTAATCCTCTGGGTAGCACCGAGTCCTATCCGGTCGATTTCAAGCTTGTTTCCGCCACCAACTGCAATCTTAAAGAATCGGTCGCAGCAGGCACCTTTCGTCAGGATTTATATTACCGGGTAAGCGGTTTAAATATAGAGTTACCTGCACTCCGCCATCGTCACGACCGCCAGAAACTGATTCAGTTTCTCCTTCAGTATTACGCAGAAAACAAACAGCATGCCGGGATCACAGAACGCGCCCTGGAGAGCTTTTACCGGCACCCCTGGCCGGGTAACATTCGTCAATTGGTCAGTGTGATTCAAATTGCGCAGGCAATGTCAGATAATGAAACGATTGACTTTGAGCATCTCCCCGATGATTTTTTTACTGATATAGAAGTAGATAAAAGTAACGATCAGCCTTTAATTGTCAGGCCGGAAAATAAACCATTAACAGGTAGAACGGATTCGAAAAAAAAAGATATAGTGCTTTTATATCAATCGCTTAATTGCAATCTCTCAAAAACCGCAGCGCAGTTATCCGTAAGCAGAAATACCGTCTATAAACGCCTGCGTGAAAGTGGTTTTAAATAAAATCATCATGACATTAGGCTCCCAGCAAGTTGCTTTCCCCTAACTTAGCCCTACCACTATCCTTTAATCAATCGCTGAGAGACAACTTCCACACTGGGGGTATAAGCGCCCTGTGCAGCGTGCTTTTTCTGCAATGAGCTCTAATTGCTGCGCTAGGACTGTACTTTGATAGGTAAAAAATCTAACAGGCAGGTAAAGCGGTCATTGAACATTCCTTCTAACCTCATGCGGATCCAATTAAACGCGCAGTAAAATGTGCGCAGATCTGGGCAGAACTGCATGATCAAGACTTTGAATAACTGCGCGGAGCCTATTTAAGCACATATAAGTAGGAAACATCACTAACACTCACATCTCAAGCGTTAACCTATAAAAGAGTGTCCAGAACACTCTTTTGTAACTCTAATCTACCTCAAGATGCACAATCAGAAAATCGAACGCCGGCCATATTTAAGGCGCGAAGAGGAAGCTTTGGTCATTCTAAATGTTATAAGATCGCGCATCATATCGAGTGTTCGCCTATAAAATCGTGCTTTAATACCCTCTTTGTTTCAATTCGAAACTAATAACCATCGGATCACTCAGCAACCTTGTTATTTCATTGCTATTCATGACCGTCGCGGTAAACTTATTTCATTAAACTTTGAGCATTAAGTGCCGAGAACCAGGAGCAGTGTTTCGTGAAGCAAACTACAAGACATCAGAAAATCATCGATCTCGTACAAAAGAATGGCTATGTCAGTACCGACGATCTTGTTGAACGCTTTAAAGTGAGCCCTCAGACTATTCGTCGAGATTTAAATGAACTGGCCGATGAAAATAAAATACGCCGCCATCACGGTGGCGCAACTACCCCTCTCAGCTCGATCAATACGGCTTATAATACCCGTAAAGCCATGCAGCTAAACGAAAAAGACAGCATTGCAGAAGCATTGGTAAAATATATCCCTAACGGTGCAACACTGTTTATTGATATTGGTACAACGCCGGAGTCCGTTGCGCGAGAATTAGCAAAAACCCACAAAAATTTACAGATTGTCACTAATAATATCAATGTCGCCTTTATATTGATGGGGAATGAGGATTTTAAAGTTATCCTGGCCGGTGGTGAAGTGCGTAATAAAGACGGCGGTATAGTCGGAGAAGCGACTTTGGATTTCATTAAACAGTTCCGTTTGGATTTTGGGATTTTGGGTATCAGCGGGATTGATTCTGATGGTTCGTTATTAGATTTTGATTATCATGAAGTGCGGGTTAAAAAAGCCATTATAGAAAACAGCCGCAGTGTTTATTTGGCGGTTGACCATACCAAATTCGGGCGTAATGCGATGGTTAACCTGGGTAATATCGCAGAAATAGATATGCTGGTTACCGACCAGCCGCCTCCGAAAGAAATTGCTGCATTATTAAAAGCGCACAAGATCCCCTTTGAAGTTGTTCCACACTAGCGCGAAAGAAGTAAGCACTTACCAAAATGATAAGTACTTACTATTAATAAGCAGTAGGACTTACTTTTTTTGTGCTTTTAAAAAGTTAACCGCACGATCCGGGAAATCAGTAAATACCCCGTCAACGTCTGCTTTATTATAGAAAATATCTAAAAAGTCTTCAAAATCCTGCGCATACTCCGGAATTTGTCCTTCATCTAGCCTAAATGTATAAGGGTGAACCTGCATGCCGGCCTGATGTGCTTCCTTAACAAGAGAGGTGAATATTAAGTTCCCTTTTTTCGACTCTGGCGCAACTACCATAGGATACCAGGGGCCCACACCATCCGCATATTCTGCTATCTTTTTCATCGCACCAGGCTTAAACATCCAGTCATAGTCATAAGCAACAGGTTTTCCATCGACATACGTCATGGTTTCACCCCAACTTGTTTCTGCCATTAACTGCACTAACTTGATGTCCATAGACAATTTTGGAAGAAGTTCATATTTAACACGTTTCAACTCTTCTGCATCAAAAGACTGAAAGAAGACCAAATCAGTTTTACTGGTATAACCGTATTTTTTAAGGACCTTTAATACCGCCACACTGATGTCTTTGCCCTCTTGTCGATGAAACCAGGGCGCTTTAATTTCAGGATAGATACCGATATTTTTACCCGTGCTTATGTTCAAGCCCTGAATCATTTCGATCTCATCTTCTAATGTATGGACCTTAAAGTCAGATTTCCAGATGGGAAAACGCTTTACATAAACGGCCCTTTGCTCTCCATCTTTAATATTAAATGCTTCGGTCATTTTGAGACCTTTGATTTCTGCCAAAGTAAAATCAATAGCATAATATCTGCCGTCTTTACGTTTACGATCAGGGTATATATCTGCAACATTAGTAACACGATCCAGATAATGATCATGCAATACCACTAAGAAATTATCTCTGGTCATCACCACATCCTGCTCAATGTAGTCAGCGTCCATGGCATAAGCCATGGATTTAGCCTCCATACTGTGCTCAGGGAGGTAACCGCTGGCTCCGCGATGGGCGACTACCATTTTTTCCGCGTGAGCAAAACCTGCCGCTGATGACGTTATCAGCAGACCCAGCAGCAGTGTTTTCTTATTGGGTAATTGTTTGAACATAGTTTCACTCTTCCTTATGATTAAATATATAAGCCAGCTCAGACACTACAGCCTAACTTTCTATCGGCCATTCTAACTGGGCAGTATTAAACTTTTATTAATTGAAGCGGATAAAAAACATTAAACCGCTTATGACTATTAATAGCCATAAGCGGTTCCCAATATAATCTATCAGAGGTTTGAGCGTCGGGTTATATGACGCGGCTGATTTTGCTTCAGCAACTTCATCCGCGAGTTCCAAGCTGGGCCTGTACTTAAGCGCAGAACAACAAGCTAAGGTGGCGGCTTATATTGACGAAAAGGTTCAAAAAGAAGTAGCCCTCAAATTTTCTCTGACCGGTTAACAAGGGGGAATAAAACGGTGTAACTGCAGGTTTTAAACCTAGTATATAAGGCGGTATTAAAACGCACTCATAAAGCGATTTAAGGCCGTTTTTCAATTGCTAGTCAGCATTGTCTATTTCTTTGACGCATCCATCCACTCTACTCTACTGCAATACCTTACCGTTAAATCTGAATACTTGATGATCCCGACATTCTTTCGGACATGGTAACTATTTTAATAGTGTTTTTTTCAAACTCACAAAGAGTCAAATGCGGATCCTGTAGAGCCTGACTGATTTGATGCCCGCAACCCGTATCGATAAATAATTGTTGTCCCTTTAAAAAGGATTTACTTAAGGGTGTGTGGCCCGAGACAATAAAATCAACGCCTTCAAAAAATCGCGCGTAGTCATCTTTAACACAGTCTCTTCCCCACAGCAGTTCACTATAAACTTCACTGCTTATCGTCTGCTCACTAACAGGCCATTTATCAAAGGGATATTGAGCGTGGATCACACCAACCTCTCCTGCGATTGTGTCAACCGTTAAAGTCAAAGTATAGTTTCGTTGCACAATATTCTTTGCCAGTTTCCTTTGATCCTCATTTAACTCCTCCCACCAGCTTCCACCATTAAAGTACCAGTTAATTTTGTGATAAAGATTATCGCCCGGCATTTCAAGTAAAAATTGCTCGTGGTTGCCAAGAACAGGAATAAACCATTCTTTTTCCGCCAGTTTAAGGCAGTTAAAAGAAGCCTCCCCACGGTCAATAAGATCGCCCACGGAGAATAATCGGTCGGCATTCAGATCAAAGTTGATCTTCACCAGAGATTGCATCAAAAGTGAATATTTCCCGTGTATATCACCGACAAAAAAATCTCGTCCGTCTTTATTGCGCGAATAATAACAATGAACGGGTAAACTAAGATTATCTAACATTTGCTCTCTCCTTTCATTTTTGACAGATCTGCCTCTGCCACTATTGAGAGAAATGACAATCAGTCCCTCTTTATTTTAGTGCAAACTGAGATAAATAAATTCAATAATAAAGACGGGGCCGGTAATTAAGATGCTCAGCAGGGAGGGAGTTGGAGAAAAACAGTTTGAATAAATGCACTTAAATGAAATGACCATTTGGACACAGCAAACAATTTTATCTAATCAACACAGAAATATAACTGATCATGTTAATATGACTATTATTTCAAATAAAATTTAATTATCGAGAGCAACTTTATGCAAGAATCTCTATTACAACGCGCTGCCGATATCTGTAAACAAAAACGCATCAGATTCACGCCGATTCGCCAACAGGTCTTTCTCCTAATGGCTGAACAAAAAGGTGCAGTAAGCGCCTATGACTTGCTTGAACGATTACAACAGTATGAAGCAAATGCTAAACCGCCTACTATCTATCGCGCTTTAGAGTTTCTATTAGAGAACCATTTTATTCATCGCATTGAATCCTTAAATGCTTATCTTATGTGTGCTCATTTTGGCTGTGAACACCCTATGCAGTTGTTAATTTGTGATAATTGCAAAAAAGTCATTGAACTAAGTGACCCTGTTATTGATGACGCTTTTGCTCAGCAGGCTAAACAATCTGGCTTTCAAATAACTAATAAGGTATTGGAAGTTCACGGCGTTTGTAGTCAATGCCAGCGCTCTTCAGCTATTGAAGTACAATAAGCAATGGGCTTAACTGCCGCACTTAATTCAAAGCAAAAAAAAACCCGTTACAAAAAATTGTAACGGGTAAAACTAAGGAAATAACTATGAATTCAACTAATTCATAAGATTAGTCAACGGGTCTTTGATTAAGTTCATAGGATTTTTAAGAAATATCAATTCACTCCTCAAAGACAGTCTATTTATCTGCTCCCTCCTGATTTCCCCGATCATTGGCCAAGAGCCATTCGCATAAACTTCTCGCCATTCAGCTTCAATATGAAAATTAACGGCTTACTCTATTGCATCATTTTTTTAAATCAGTTTTAGTTAATGCGCCTCATCCCAATTATCCCCCACACCCGCATCGGCAATCAGGGGCACATCTAAATCAGCGGCTTTAGCCATAATTGCTTGAATCTCTTTGGTGTAAGACTCAACAAACTCTTCTTTAATGCTAAAGACCAATTCATCGTGTACCTGCATTAACATTTGTACGTTGCCTGGCGCCTTTTCTGCTATCCAATCCGCCATGTCAATCATCGCTTTTTTAATGATATCAGCAGCAGTCCCCTGCATTGGCGCATTGATCGCGGCCCGCTCCGCCGCTTTTTTAAGCATACCATTGCGAGATTTAATATTAGGCAGTTGCAGACGGCGCCCTAAAATCGTTTCAACATAAGCTTTTTCATTGGCGAGGCTACGCGTATCTTCCATATAGGTAAGCACTCCTGGATAACGGTTGAAATACTTATCCATATATAACTGTGCTTCATGACGGCCAATATTGAGCTGTTTAGCTAAACCAAAGGCACTCATGCCGTAAATAAGACCAAAGTTGATCGCTTTAGCGCTGCGTCTTTGCTCCGTGGTAACCTCTTCTAAAGGCACAGAAAATACTTCTGAAGCGGTCGCTTTATGAATATCTTTGCCCGTTGAAAAGGCCTCGAGTAACCCTTTGTCCTGTGAAAGATGGGCCATAATACGCAATTCTATTTGGCTGTAATCGGCTGCCACAATTTTATAACCGGGTTGGGCGATGAAGGCTTGACGGATACGGCGACCTTCAGCGCTACGAATTGGGATATTTTGTAAGTTTGGATCCGTTGAAGATAAGCGCCCGGTGACGGTAACAGCTTGCTGGTATGAGGTATGAACACGTCCGGTTTTTTCATTGACCATTTTTGGCAGTTTATCGGTATAGGTCGATTTTAATTTGCTTAAACCACGGTGCTCAATAATTAATTTGGGCAAAGGATAAGTTAATGCCAATTCTTGCAAGACCTCTTCGGCTGTTGATGGCGCGCCTTTGGGGGTTTTCTTTAAAATCGGTAAATCAAGCTCATCATAAAGAATCGTCTGCAGCTGTTTTGGTGAACTCAGATTAAAGGGTTTACCCGCCTCTTCATAGGCTAGCGCTTCAAGCTCCAATAAGCGTTTGCCGATTTCAGCGCTCTGCTTCGCCAATAGGACGCTATCAATTTCAACACCGCCACGCTCGACGTCGGAAAGAACAGTTAATAAAGGCAGTTCAATATTGTTAAAAACAGATAACAACTTAGGCTCAGCTGACAATTGTTCAAATAACTGTAAATGCAAACGCAGGGTGACATCGGCATCTTCTGCTGCATAGGGGGCAGCTTCTATGATACTAATTTGATTGAAGGTAAGTTGTTTTTTACCTTTACCGGCTATCTCTTCAAATGAAATACATTGATGACCAAGATATTTAAGGGCCAGCGTATCCATATCATGTCGCCCAGTGCTATCAAGAACATAGGATTCAAGCATAGTATCGAACTGGATACCTTTTAATTCAATCCCGTGATTGAGTAAGACACTGCGGTCATATTTTAAATTTTGTCCTACTTTTTTAAATTTTTCATTTTCTAATAAGGGTGTTAGTTTTTCTAACGCGCTGGTTAAATCTAATTGCTTGGGCGTATCAATATAATCATGGGCTAGCGGCAAATAAGCCGCTTCGATAATAGGCTGCTCGTCGCTACCGGGATTGCTTTGAACAGCAAAAGACAGACCCACTATTCTCGCCTGCATGTAATCCAGACTGGTTGTTTCTGTATCGAAGGAAAACAGCTCAGCCGCTTCTAATTTGGCAATCCACTGGGTTAATTGCCCTTGCGTATAAATCGTTTTGTAGTTACTGCGATCAATACTGGATCCTGAAGTTGTTGCGCCAGGGTTAGCAGTTAAAGTGCTAGTAGCGCTAGCTGGGCCTTGGTTGTTGGCCATGCTGCCATTTTCTAACAAGGCTGATAACCAGCGTCTAAACTCCAATTTGCCGAATAGCTTAATCAGCGCATCGGTATCTTGGGCTTTAGGCTTAAAGTCTTCATAACGTTCAGATAATTCAACATCGGTTTTAATGGTGGCAAGCTGATAAGAAAGGCGCGCCATCGCCTCATTATCGCTCATTTTTTTAGCCATGGTTTTACTGCCACGGAAACCGAGAGGTGCAAGCTTGTCGAGGTTTTGGTAAATATTATCCATCGAGCCCAGCCCCTGTAACATAGCCAGAGCCGTTTTTTCACCAACACCAGGAACGCCGGGAATATTATCGACTTTATCGCCCATCAATCCAAGATAATCGATAATCAATTCGGGTGGAATACCGAATTTTTCATTAACGCCTTCTACATCGAGCACGGTATTAGTCATGGTATTGATTAATAGCGTATTCGCATCAACCAGTTGCGCCATATCTTTATCACCAGTGCTGATTAAGGTGGCAATGCCCTGTGCGCTTGCCTGACGAGAGAGCGTGCCAATAACATCATCGGCTTCAACACCCGGGATGGTTAAAATAGGCAAGCCCATGGCCTTAATAACCGCATGTAAGGGCTCAATTTGAATGCGTAAATCATCGGGCATACTGGGACGGTTAGCTTTGTACTCAGTGTACATATCATCACGGAAGGTTTTACCCTTCGCGTCAAAAACCACCAACACATGACTGGGATTAAATTGTTTTAATAAACTTTGCAGCATATTAATCACGCCATAAACAGCACCCGTTGCTTCGCCTGCAGAATTGGTTAAATGTGGAGGCGAAAAAAAAGCGCGATATAAATATGAAGAGCCATCCACAAGGATAAAAGGATTTTCCGGAATAGTTGCCATCGGATTGTTTCCAAGATAAGAGAAAAATAGGTTTTGATTATACCGATCCGCTGACGACTTGGAAGTGCGGCGATCAGTTACGCGATAACTAATCGCAAATCTATAGATAACAGATTTGAGAATGATTCAATAGATGTGCAGTTAAATGATGAGTAAACCTGACGATAAATTTTCATTGTTAATAAGTTTGCCCATCATTATTCCGCGCTAAGCGATTCTTATTGCGTGAAGACTTAAGACTCTACCTATAAATGTAAGTGCTTGTTCACTTTTCCTGCAGCCAGGCCTGTGGATAACTCTGTTAGTTGTTTTGGAGGGAATTTAGGCTGTAACAAAAAAAAAATTAAAATCATTTATTTTCAATATGTTATAAATTGAGTTT
>JBLIEH010000022.1:0-12671 GCA_047632875.1 Psychromonas sp.
TCGGTTGAATTACCCCTCGTTATAAACACGTCCAGCCTCAGGCTACCTTTGATAACAACACCATCTCCAGGCGTATACACATATTCATCCATGGTGCCGACTATCGGATGAGCCATAAAGGGTGTTAGGAAACCACCATTCACACCTTCTTTAAGCGTATAAGTATAAACTGCTCACCAAAATATTTATACGTGTCTGTATTGTCTTTTCGTTTTGGCGTGGCTGTTAAGCCCAACTGCACCGCAGGGGAAAAGTAGTTTAAAACGTCACGTCAGCTACTTTCATCATTAGCGCCACCACGGTGACACTCATCAATCATGATGAAATCGAAAAAAGTCTTCTGGATAATCACCGAAATATGGCGCGTTTTCATCTTTACCTGACATAAAGGTTTGGAAAATAGTAAAAAACACACTGCCATTTTTAGGGACGCGGCCCTGTTTTTTCACTTCACTTGGATCGATACGAACAATGGCATCTTCAGAGAAAGGAGAGAATGAGTTAAAGTCTTGGTCGGCTAATATGTTCCTATCGGCTAAAGCAAGAAAGAGTACATTGGAACAATTACGCTACCCGCTATGAAGCACAACAAGATATATTGCTTTACATAACCATGTGGTACAACAGCAATCGTCTTCATTCTTACTTAGGTTATTGTTGCCCAAGCACTTTTGAAATGATGAACGGGTATTTAATAAAAGTATCTTAATTAGGGTATGTGAATTTAGTTGACCACGTCAGTCATCTTAATACATGACGGTAACATAATAAAAACACCATTAACATTTCGCGCTTTATGTTGGCGACTGGTGCTTTATTTATGACTATATTGACAACATTTTGAATAAATCCCCGGCACATAGCAATAACTGGAACGACGACTAAATAGAGTTAAGATCCTAGCACCGAGAAGTCCTGCGCTGATTTCTAGTGACATAGGCCCTTTTATCACTCCTCAAAACGTTCCCAATCGCCTGTAGCACATTGCAAAGCCCCTCGAAATTTCGTCATTAGAATAGCTATGAGGCTTTTTCATCCTGATTCTATGAGCGCTTGACTGCACTTTTCCTTTTTTAAATAGCCTTATGTGCAAAATTCTCGAGCAGTACGGCATTTTTTGGGTATGATGTGATTGACTTTTAACTTGGAAAGTTATGCACAAGGTGTGAGCCTCTGAAGAATCGACAGAGCTAAATTGACTGAAAGTAATGCACGACGGCGCAGGCGCCTGCCGTTCAACAAATTTAATTAACGAAAGATTCGCTTTGACTGACATTCAATAATCAAAAGATAGGGGAAAATCATGAACAAAGTTGTTTTATTCGCGCTTATTTCCACCTTGAGTGCTCCACCGGTATGGGCTGGACATTTTAAGGGCCATGTTGACGTCAAAGTAGGGGAATTGTCACCGCGTGCGGCAGCAGGTCAGAAGGTTTTTAATCAAAACTGTGCAGCCTGCCACGGCATAGACGGTGAAGGAACACACGCGGGGCCACCGTTGATTCATGATATTTATAACGCTGGTCATCATGGTAATGACGCGTTTTCCAGAGCGGTAACTAAGGGTGTTCAGCAACACCATTGGCCATACGGAAATATGCCGGCACAACCTAATGTTGGATTCTCAGACATGGCCAGAATTGTATCTTTCGTCAGAGAAGTTCAGAAGCAAAATGGCATCGTAAAGAAAGTCCATAGGATGTAATTGGGGTCACAGTGCTAGCAACCGCGCTGTATCATCCCTGCCTTGAATCACGAGCTAGTCGTTCTTGCTCAGCCAGGCGGCTATTAAAGCCCCTTTTTGGCAGCCAGCCGCTCTGCCGGGAGGTAACCGGGTGAAAATCAACACTGGATTACCGGTGACATTGAACTGTTGGCCTAACTGATACTACTTGGCAATCGGATTATCACACGCCTTGGATTCTACCGGGCGGCCAAGATCTGCATCGGTCATCCCCTGCTGAGGTTAAATATAATGACATACCTGATCAATACGAAACTGAAGAAAACCTTATGATACCCATGGGGACCATTATTACCGCCTGCATGATCGTAGGTTTAATCGTCGCAGCACCACCGCTGGCAAAAGCATGCCCTCGGCCCATTCGCTATACCATTGGGGTTATTCTGCTTGCAGCGGGGTTGTGGAATATATTCTGGTACGCGAGCCAGCACTTCAGAGAATTTTGGGGGATTGCTGCGTTCTGTTCCGGCGTGCTAATGGTACTGACTTCGAGCTATATCCTCAAAGCAAACTGGCTACCGGTATTTTTACGTCAGGCAAAACCCGTTGTGCTATTGATGCTGCTAGGTTTCGCTGCGCTCTACGCAATAACGATTTATCGCCTGTAATGTCTTTTCGATACCAGTCGAAGCCTGCATTTACAACGACTAATCGGGGATGAAGTACCATCGATAAATTACAAGAAATGAATGCTCTTCAGGAGCACCTAAGCTTTTGAATGATGGTCGTTGCGGCTAACGGATTTTTAGATACGGCTTGAAATACTTCTGTGATTTTGTCAGCAGTGACATTTTGGTCTTTTAGGATTTGAATAATTGGGTTCATTAGAATTTTTCTTTAAAATTAATGCGCCACAATTTTCCTTAATTTCACACGATGAAGTATTATCCCCTAATAAATTGATGTTCACGGCAAGGTTATAAAACTTGCCGTATTTGATCTGTGCTTAGTCTTTATTTTGGCAGATGCTGATTATAGTGATAAGCAATCGCTAAAGCCACATCAGTTTTTATATACGAAAAGTATGAATTACTTGGTTGCTGCTTCCTCGCCACTTGAGTCCAGGATCGGCCAAGTCCTGAACAAAAGGACCATCAACTAACGTGTCTACTAGATTCACAACCTCGCGCTGTTCGTCACTTAATTCATCCAATATATACCCCGTCCAACACCAGATATCTTTGCCCGGTGCTTCGGCACGAACCCGTTTAACTAAATTCAATACGGCCGCGACGTTCGCTGGATGCAGCGGATCCCCACCAAGCAATGATAGACCACGATGCAGAATTCGAGGGTCATTTATATCAGCGATAATGCGGTCGGCAACAGCTTCGGTAAACGGCTGTCCGCTACTGAGACTCTGTATCGACTTGTTGTAACAGCCTTTACACGCAAGTTCGCACCCCGAGACAAACAGAGTACAGCGGGTGCCAGGACCATTTACAACATCTACGTCATAATATTTGGCGTAATTCATAGATGTTTTACCCGGCGTTTAATTTCTTCTTGCTTACCTCGATTCAGCGGCCTAGATTCAGGAGCAGAAAGGTAGCCACAAACGCGTCGTATTACAGACACTTTCTCTGGATGATTGTTACCGCAACGTGGACAACAGTATCCTTTTGAAGAGCAATCGAATTCTCCAGTAAATCCACACTCATAACACTCGTCTATAGGCGTATTAGTACCATAATAAGGTACTCGTGAATAACTGTAGTCCCACACATTTTCTAATGCTTCCAAGTTGTGCTGCATGTTCGGGTATTCGCCATAACAGATAAAACCACCACTGGCCATTGCAGGATAAGGCATTTCAAAGTCAATCTTATCATAGGGATTGACCTTTTTTTCTACATCAAGATGGAAGCTGTTAGTGTAGTATCCTTTATCATTTACACCTTCCACCACTCCAAACAACTTTGTATCAGCTTCGCAAAAACGAGTGCATAGATTTTCACTCGGAGTGCTGTATAAAGAGAACCCAAATCCAGTTTCATCCTTCCATGCATCAACGGCATCTCGTAAACGCTGAATTATAGCAGTCCCTTTTTCACGAAGAAATTCACTATCATATACGTGAACATCTCTACCATATAGAGCATTAATTGTCTCATGCATACCAATGTAGCCTAACGAGATAGAGGCTCGACCATTTTCGAATAGCTGCATTACATCATCGTCAGCTTTCAAGCGAACACCAAGTGCCCCCTCCATGTAAAGTACGGGTGCAACCCGTGCTTTAACACCGCGAAGACGATCAATACGCGTATCCAATGCTTTACGCGCTATACAGAGACGTTGTTCCAATAAATCGAAGAAACGGCTCTCGTTCATCTCGGCTTCAATGGCAATACGTGGTAAGTTTAGACTGACCACACCAAGATTGTTACGGCCATCATGCACTTGTTCTCCTTCTTCGTTCTCCCAATTGTTCAGAAAACTACGGCAGCCCATAGGGGTTTTAAAGGAGCCAGTCACTTCCACGACTTTATCGTAGTTTAAAATATCAGGATACATACGCTGTGAGGCACAATCTAGAGCCAATTGCTTAATATCGTAATTCGCATCACCTTTCTTGTGATTCAAGCCATTACGAATGGCAAACACCAGCTTAGGGAAAATCGCTGTCTTTTTATTTTTGCCTAAACCCGCAATACGATTCTTGAGAATGGCTTGCTGGATTAGGCGTGACTCCCAAGAGGTACCAAGGCCAAAACCAAATGTAACAAAGGGGGTTTGGCCGTTCGCCGTATGAAGCGTATTGACTTCGTATTCCAGAGATTGGAAGGCATCGAAACATTCTTTTTCTACGCGTGATTTCGCAAATGCTTCTGCATCAGGGATCATCCATTCTTGGGCAACTTCCAAGTTCTTTTCATAACTACGAGTTACGTAAGGTGCAAGGATTTCATCAATCCGATTGATGGTGGTTCCACCATAGATATGGCTAGCTACCTGAGCGATGATCTGAGCAGTTACCGCCGTAGCCGTTTGAATGGATTTTGGCGTGTCAATTTCCGCATTACCCATTTTAAAACCATGAGTCAACATATTATCTAGATCAACAAGCATGCAATTAAACATAGGGAAGAATGGGGCATAGTCTAAGTCGTGGTAGTGAATTTCCCCTCGATCATGTGCATCCACCACATCACGTGGCAACATATGTTTGCGTGCATAGTGCTTAGAAATGATACCAGCTAACAAGTCACGTTGTGTGGGGATCACTTTACTGTCTTTGTTGGCATTTTCATTAAGTAATGACGCATTACTTTGTTCAATTAAACCATAAATCTCACTATTTAAATGGCTCTTGCGCTCACGAGCAAGGTCGCGATCATGACGATATTCAATATAAATACGGGCCAGCTCCGTATGCCCTCTTTTCATTAAACATTCTTCTACCGCATCTTGAATATGATGAATATCAACTTCCACCAGACCATCAAGTTTGGCTTTGACTTCTTGCGCAATCGCAAATGCGTCTACCCCTTTACAGCGCGCTGCACCTGAGGCTTTTAATATTGCTTCTGCGATGCGCAGAGCGTTAAAGGGGGCTTGGCTACCATCACGTTTGATAACAACAGGTTTCATAAAACAGCTCCATAAAAATCCGATAGACACAACATCTAGTATGCAAGGACTATACATAACACCATATATGTACATATTGATGTAAATCAATTTTAGATCAGGGTGGTTATTAAGTGTCTGTAAATATGAAATACCTCCTAAAAACACAATAAAAGAGTCAGTTTTTTGCATTTAATTAAAATTATTCTACGCAGTGATAAAAATATCCAAGGCCCTGGTTAAAAACTTCCAGCGCTTTTTACTTTTACACTGATCATTTGCTCTTTTATTGTTATCATACAGACCTGTTTAGAACCCGCTAAATACACCTATAAAGGTAGTGGAATTAAATTCTTATGAGCGATTACTTTTTACTGTTTATTGGTACTGTGTTAGTTAATAACTTCGTACTGGTCAAATTTTTAGGCTTATGCCCGTTTATGGGTGTTTCTAATAAAATAGAAACAGCCGTTGGCATGTCATTTGCGACAACCTTTGTTTTAACCTTAACGGCTGCCGCTTCATATATTGTTAACAAATATATATTATTACCCTTAGACCTGGTTTATTTACAAACGCTGGGTTTTATTTTGGTGATTGCTGTTGTTGTACAGTTTACGGAAATGGTGATGCACAAAACCAGCCCCACTTTATACCGCTTGTTAGGGATTTTTTTACCACTGATAACCACTAATTGCGCCATTTTAGGCTTAGCATTACTGAATATTAATGAAAATCACGATTTTGTTGAGTCTATCATTTATGGCTTTAGCGCAGGGGTCGGTTTCTCATTAGTCTTAGTGGTTTTTTCTTCAATGCGGGAACGTTTAGCCGCTTCAGATATACCTTTACCCTTCAAAGGAGGATCAATCGCGATGATCACCGCAGGATTAATGTCTCTTGCATTTATGGGCTTCACCGGCCTTATTAAGTAGCGGAGTAATTATAAAATGATAATCAGTATAACCATCGCTATTTTAACCTTTGCCGTTTTAGGCGTCATTTTCGGATCTTTATTAGGTTACTCTTCAATCCGCTTTAAAGTAAAAACGGATCCTATTGTTGAGGAGCTGGATGCCATTTTGCCGCAAACCCAATGCGGCCAATGCGGTTATCCCGGCTGTAAACCTTACGCACAAGCAATTGCCAATGGTGATGATATTAATAAATGTCCTCCGGGGGGAGACGCTGTTATGCGCCAACTCGCAGAGCGCATGGGCGTCGAACCAAAAGATGTAGATGCTGAGGAAAAACCTAAATTAGTCGCCTTTATTCGCGAAGATGAATGTATCGGCTGTACTAAATGTATCCAGGCTTGTCCGGTTGATGCAATTTTAGGTGCAACAAGACAAATGCATACTGTGATCACCGATGAGTGCACGGGCTGTGAGCTTTGTGTTGCGCCCTGCCCAACCGATTGTATTGATATGCTTCCAATTGCATTAACCACCCAAAATTGGCAATGGGAATTGAACCGTATACCAACAATAACCACAACTGAGCCGTAGCATGACGACAAAATCAATAAACCTTCTCAGTGATGAGCAACTCGCACAAGTTTCATCGGGCAAGCAGTGGTCTTTCCATGGTGGTATTCATCCGGCAGAAAACAAACAACAAAGTAACCAAAGTGCCATTACTGATGCGGGCATACCCCCGTATTTAGTCATTGCCGTTGAGCACAAGGGTTACATCCCTGAATTATTAGTTAAAGTGGGAGATCCTGTCTTAAAGGGCCAGGCATTAAGTAAAGTTTATGGCGCGATGGTTGTACAGCACGCCAGCAGTTCAGGTGTTGTTTGCGCAATAGAAAAACGTACCGACCTCCATCCTTCCGGTTTACCGGTATTATCAATCGTTATTGAAACCGATGGCTTAGACAGAAGTATTACATATATAAAGCCGCAGGATTATCAAAACCAACCGCCAGCCCCACTGATCGAATTAATTCAGCAATCAGGTATTGTCGGGCTGGGTGGTGGTGGCTTTCCCAGCCATTTAAAGTTAAGCGATGCGCATAATGTTAAACTATTGATCGTCAATGCCATTGAGTGTGAGCCCTATATCACTGCAGATGACAGATTAATACAGGAGCATGCTAATGAAATCATTACCGGAATCGAAGTCTTACAGCATCTTCTAAAACCAAAATTAACCGTCTTCGCCATTGAAGATAACAAAGTGCAGGCAATTGCCGCTATTAAGCTCGCTATTAAGCAAGCCCCCGAATCGCTACAGGCAAACTTGATCGTGCACATTATCGCAACCCGTTATCCGTCGGGTAGTGAAAAACAATTAATTGAAATAATTACCGGACAACAGATCCCCGTAGGTCAACATCCCACGGCTCTGGGCATTGTCATGCACAACGTCGGTACTGTATTTGCGGTTAAAGAGGCCATTATTGACGGCAAACCCATTACCTCCCGCATTGTCACCTTAACGGGTGAGGCATTTAAAAACAAAGGTAATGCCAGTGTCAGGATAGGCACACCCATTCAATACCTCCTGGAGCAGTACGGGCTGGAAGAAAAACATCTGCAAAAGCTGCTTATCGGTGGCCCGATGATGGGGTTTACTATTACCCATACTGATATTCCAGTGAGTAAAATTTGTAACTGTATCCTAGTACCAACGCCTCAAGAAATGCCGGAGCCACCCGCAGAAATGCCCTGCATCCGTTGCGGAGAGTGTTCAGACGTTTGCCCGGCAGTTTTATTACCGCAGCAACTTTTATGGTATTCCAAAAGCCAGGATCATGAGAAATTAGATGAATATAACCTCCCGTCATGTATTGAATGCGGGGCCTGTGCATTTGTTTGCCCCAGTAATATTCCACTGGTTGAATATTATAGGGTAGCAAAAGCTGAAATTAGAAACGCACAGCAGGAAGCTAAAAAAGCGGAAACAGCACGCATTCGCCATGAAAATAGAGCAGCCCGATTAGAACAAGCGAAATTAGAACGCCAAGCCAAGCATCAGGCAGCAGCAGAAAAGCGCAAACAGTCAAAAGAAAATAATGGCGGACAAGACTTAATTACCGCTGCTCTTGAGCGCGCTAAAGCTAAAAAACAGCGTTTAGCAGACACGGCGCAAGCGGAGCAGGAAGTAGACGGCGACATTAAAACCGATAACAAAAAAGATGCGGTAGCCGCTGCTATTGCTCGCGCTAAGGCCAAAAAACAAGCTGCAGCACAAACAGATCAAGAACCTGATGGCGACATTAAAACCGACAACAAAAAAGATGCGGTAGCTGCGGCCATTGCACGCGCTAAGGCCAAAAAACAGGCTGCAGCACAAACAGAGCAAGAACCTGATGGTGACATTAAAACTGATAACAAAAAAGATGCGGTAGCCACTGCCATTGCACGCGCCAAGGCCAAAAAACAGGCTGCAGCACAAACAGAGCAAGAACCTGATGGTGACATTAAAACTGATAACAAAAAAGATGCCGTAGCTGCTGCCATTGCACGCGCCAAGGCCAAAAAACAGGCCGCAGCACAAGCGATGCAGGAACCAGAAAGTGACATTAAAACAACGGATAACAAAAAAGAGGCAATAGCAGCCGCCATAACGCGCGCTAAGGCTAAAAAACAGGCTGCAGAAACGGTCCCCCAGACAAGCTTAAGCGACAGTGATCAGCTGCCGGATAATAGCGAAGTAATACAAGCGCGTACATTGCGCAAAGAGCAAGCACGATTACATAAAGAAGAACAACATCCAAAGGATATAGATAGTCGTAAAAGCACTCCATCTAGCACGCCCCAGGAGATCGCCAATAAAAAAAGCGATCTGCAAGCGGATCACCGAAAAGTAAAAATAGCCGCCGCAATTGCTAAAGCAAAGGCACAAAAAACAGCGCACAAGGATTAATGGAAATGGCCTATAAGAATGCAAGCTCCCCCCATCAAAAACAGCCTAGAACAACAACACAGGTGATGCTTTTGGTGATTTTATGCCTAATTCCAGGAGTGCTTTTACAAAGTTATTTTTTCGGCTCTGCAAACTTAATACAAATATCACTCGCCTGTCTTGCCGCCTTGGCAAGTGAGGCTTTTATTTTAAAAATAAGAAATCGTCCAATTTTAAATACCTTAAAAGACGCTAGTGCTTTACTCACAGCCGTCCTTATTGCTATTTCCATCCCCCCACTTGCGCCATGGTGGATTGTAGTAATTGGTACTGTTTTTGCGATTGTATTTGTTAAGCAATTATATGGCGGACTTGGACAAAATATTTTTAATCCCGCAATGGCGGCATATGTTTTGCTGTTAATTTCGTTTCCAGTACAGATGACCTCCTGGTTACCGGCACAGTCTCTGCAACCTTTTCCTCTGACCTTGATGGATCAGATAAATGCAATATTTACGGGCTCTACCCTTGACGGATATTCCGTGGAGCAACTGAGTGTCAGCATTGACGGTTTATCTATGGCCACGCCACTTAATACGGCCCGTGATGCCCTACATAATGGATTTACGATCAGCGAAATGTTTAATAGCCTGCAGTATAGCGCCTCTTCCTGGCAACAAATTTATTGGATTAACGGTGCGTTTTTAGCCGGTGGATTAATTTTATTATTTAAACGTATCGTTCATTGGCATATTCCGGTTAGTTTCTTATTGGGTATCAGCATCTTCTCTTTTATCGCTTTTGCCTACAGTCCGGATCTCAACGCCCCCCCTCTATTTCACCTGTTTTCAGGGGCCACTATGCTGGGCGCATTTTTTATATTAAGCGATCCGGTTAGCGCAGCCACAACGGTTAAAGGGCGTATTTTATTCGCTTTATTAATCGCGTTGATTGTGGTTATTATTCGTAATGTTGGAGGATACCCCGACGCAGTGGCATTCGCTGTTCTACTGGGCAATATGTGCGTTCCGCTGATTGATTATTATACCCAGCCCAAGGTTTATGGGGGACGTAGCTAAGATGCTTTATATACTAAATAATAAAGGTGGCGATAAAATTAATTATTATAGACACACAAGAGTACCTGGCGGGAACCTTGCTAAGATGTTTTCAACTATCAGCCGCAATGCGTATTTGCTCGCGGCCTTTGCCATCGCTTATACCGGCAGCGTCGCCGCGGTAAACGAATTTATACAACCTATTGTGTCTGGCGGGAGAGTTTAATATGTTTTCAACTATCAGTCGCAATGCGTATTTACTCGCAGCCTTTGCTATCGCTTGTACCGGCAGCGTCGCCGTTGTAAACGAATTTGCACAACCTATCATTGCCCAGCAAGAACAAAAAGCATTGTTAAAAACCCTCAATAAACTTATTCCGGCTGATTTATATGATAACGATATCGTTGCCAGCTGTTTTACGGTCACGGATAAAAACTTATTAGGCACTGTAGAGCCGCAGCAGGTATTTATTGCTAAAAAAGACAATCGCCCAATCGCATTAATGTTAAAAACGACAACCATGAGCGGTTATGCCGGTAAAATAAATCTAGCAGTTGGGATGTATGCAGATGCCAGGATTGCCGGTGTCCGTGTGCTTCATCATTCTGAAACACCCGGTTTAGGCGATAAAATTCAAACCAATAAATCTGACTGGATTTACTCTTTTAACGATACCTTTTATGAGGAGGCACAAAATTCACGCTGGGAAGTGAAAAAAAATGGCGGGGATTTTGATGCTTTTACCGGAGCAACCATTACACCTCGCGCCGTTGTTTTTGCAGTAAAAGATGCGTTAATTTATTTTCAAAAAAACAAAAAAACACTTTTCAAGCATGAAGCAAATTGTGGAGAAAGTTTATGAGTGAACAGAGTCAAGAGATAGCTGGCAGCATCGAAAAGACAGATAGCGTCGATCCCATTTATAAGAAATTAATGCTTCAGGGTTTATGGAAAAACAACCCGGGTATTGTGCAGTTGTTAGGGTTATGCCCTCTGCTGGCCGTCACCAATACGATCACCAATGCGCTCGGGCTTGGTTTGGCCACACTTTTTGTGGTGGTCGCTTCAAATTCATTGATTTCATTAATCCGTCACCTTGTACCACAAGCCATTCGGATCCCTATTTTTGTGATGATCATCGCCTCATTAGTCAGCTGCATTCAATTATTGATGAATGCCTTTACTTATGAACTGTATCTGTCTTTAGGTATTTTTATCCCATTGATCGTCACTAATTGCATGATTATTGGTCGTGCGGAGGCTTTTGCTTCGAAAAACAGCATTAAACATTCCGCCTTTGATGGTCTGATGATGGGGGTAGGTTTTAGCATTGTATTAATTATTTTAGGCGCCAGCCGAGAAATATTAGCCCAAGGGACATTATTTGCTGGAATAGAAACCATGTTAGGAGACTGGGCTAAGGTATTGACCATGACGATCTATCAAGCCGATACCAGTTTTTTACTGGCAGCACTGCCACCGGGTGCTTTTATCATTATGGGATTAATTATTGCGATTAAGAACTTTATTGATCAGCGGATTAAAAAATAATGAACAATATTAAACGTCGCGAAATATCGATGCATCTACGGGCTGAAAAATAATGAACAATGTTAAACGTCGTGAGATATTAATGCGTCTGCGGGCCGAAAATCCAAAACCAAAAACTGAACTTAATTACAGCTCTCCCTTTGAGCTGTTAATTTCGGTTATCCTGTCCGCACAAGCAACGGATGTCAGTGTTAACAAAGCAACCGACCTGCTTTATCCTGTTGCTAATACGCCCGAGGCAATCGCAGCATTGGGTGTTGAAGGTTTAAAGGGTTACATTAAAACCATTGGTTTATTTAACAGCAAAGCCGCTAACGTGATAAAAACCTGTCACAGGCTAATTGATCTGCATAATAGTGAAGTGCCTGAAAATAGAGAAGCGTTAGAAGCCTTGCCCGGTGTGGGACGTAAAACAGCCAATGTGGTATTAAATACGGCCTTTGGCTGGCCGACAATAGCCGTAGACACGCATATTTTCCGGGTATCTAATCGTACCAAATTGGCCACGGGCAAAAATGTAGAAGAAGTCGAAGCAAAATTACTGAAAGTTATCCCCACTGAATTTAAGCTTGATGTACACCATTGGCTTATTTTACACGGCCGTTATACCTGTGTTGCCCGAAAACCCCGCTGTGGTTCCTGCTTGATTGAAGACTTATGTGAATTTAAAGACAAAACAGAAGATTAATAGATTTGCTATTCGTATTTTGGGTATAAAAAAACCGAGCCAGTGCTCGGT
Source organism: Psychromonas sp. (assembly GCA_047632875.1). Classification (GTDB taxonomy): domain Bacteria; phylum Pseudomonadota; class Gammaproteobacteria; order Enterobacterales; family Psychromonadaceae; genus Psychromonas. Next base: position 12,519 of record JBLIEH010000022.1, read on the forward strand.
TTTTTAGTCTAAGAATTAGAGCGAGATTAATCTTCGCCCTTGGTGCCTCTTAAATGGATGGTAATACCGTTTAAGAAGTATCTTAACAGTTGGTCGCCACATAACTTATAGTTGCGGTGATCCTGCTTTCTAAACAGCGCTGACAACTCACTT
>JBLIEH010000023.1:0-12254 GCA_047632875.1 Psychromonas sp.
CCATTGACCCCTGCGTGTCAGGCATATCGAGGGTGTAGGTTGTGAAGTGTCAGGCTTTTTACATCTGGTAGATAAGCGATTTAAGCAGGCCTTGGCGGGTTATCTACAGCCATTGCCGGTCGGTGTATTAGGGGAATAAGCAAGCATTATCTTATTTAAGAGACAACATGACTGGCTTTGTATACCGGTCTTCCTGAGCGACACCGAGGCAGATTACTAATCATCAATCAATGACACGGTCGCTGCTATCAAGGTGTGCTTTCCATTGCACTGACTAGCGTTATACCTTTTTGCCCCCCGCCTGTAATGCTATGATTAATAGGTAATACTTCACGCTATTGCCCGGTGTAATATTTTTATGTTAGCCTAAGTGATATTATACTAATTAATATGTACTGTTAGTAATAGCACTCCATGAAATAGCTGTTGTTCTCTCATTTATGTGTTTTTTATTCACTTCGAATGGACTCATCAAAACTCACTAGATTTCTAAAATAGTTAACTAATTTATTTTCATGATGACACTAATGTGACCATGTTTAAAACGTGGTGGCGGGTCACTATTTGTAGCGCCTGACCGTAATAAAATGGAAAGGACTAAAAGGAAGACCCAATGAAATGTAAATTTTTAAAAAATTGTTCCATAACCAGCCGATATGCAATGATGCTAATCGTCGGTGCACTGAGTATGACTGGCACTGCATCGGCCACTCTAATAGAGTCCATTGCTGCCCTCGAAGAAGGCGCTATGTATAGAGTGCTGTTTGTAACCAGAGATAAAACCACAGCATGGGAATGGGACATAGATTACTACAACACTTTCGTGAGCAATGCCGCCGTTTCTGGCAGTGTAACGGGTAGTATGGGGTTAACATGGAAGGCTTTGGCCAGTACCGGAAACATGAATGCGCAGGATAACAGTGGTGTTTATATTGGCGATAATTCGTCGATTACAATGTTTAACACGAGCGGGCAGATTGTCGCCACTTCGGGAGCTGATCTGTGGAGTGGTGTGCTCGACAGCCAGATAAATTATAACGAAAACGCTAACGGGTTAGATACGTTTGTGTGGACCGGCACGCATTGGGACGGTAGTACTTTTAGCCCGCTAGGCGATCGGGGACCGACGTATGGCGATAGGTAGCAGGACGGACTGGGCGGCCTTGAGGGTGGCGGAAAATTGGTACGCATACAGCGCGAATATGTATGCGGTTTCGTCGGTCGTAGTGAAGACGCTGACGGACGTCCCCGAACCCGGAACGGTTATATTGTTGTCGCTGGGCTTAGCGGGCTTGTCATTTGCTCGATACAGAAAACAATCTTAATCGGCTTGTCATCTAGCCCTGCATTTACCCATCGTAACCAGCGGATAATATAGTCATCAAGCATAGCGGCTCTTTTGGGGGCCGCTAACTTTTGCTCATAAAGCTGACGCACTTTATTCACCGCGTTAGTTATTGTTTTTTCTGCTAAGCCTAATTCTGGCAGACCAAATCGATAACCTAAAAAATCAAATTCTTTTTCAATACGCCCAATAAAGGTCTTGTCCGGTGCTTGCTCCACTTTTAATTGATTAAAGTGCTGATTGACTGTTCTCACCGCTTTGCGCAAGTGCCAGCGAGTTTTGGCTAATACAATGACGTCATCCATGTACCTGCGATAAAAATAACGGATGTCACCTGCCATCTGCTCATCCAAGCCCTTTAAGTAATAGGCAGCGATTACCGGTGATAAGGGGCAGCCTCTGGATATACCACAGTGTATAGACTTAAACGTACCGCCCCTTTCAACAGTGCGTTTCACAAATTGCACTAACAAGCGCCAGATAAACGGATCTGCAATATCTTTATCAAGATGTTTGAGCAATATCGTATGGTCAATGGACTCATAGTAGCCCTTCACATCGGTTTTCATCACGTAGCTATAATCCGGTAAAGCTGCGTGCAGGTCACTCACGGTGGCTTTTAATCCCCCATGGCCTTTGATATGGGTACAGTGCGGGGATAATGCTAATGGCTCCGGTAAGGCCATGGCTAACATCTTTAATACTAGCGCATCTTGTGATGACCATAAATGAATACTTTCACCATCGGCCTTAGTCACCACACTAAGCGGCAGGAAGGTGTGATCTTGCTTGTTGAGCGACTCTAGCAGTTCAAGTCGCACCCTGTGCCAATGAAAACGCAGATGCCAGATATCGGCATTGGCAGGAAAATTAGCCCGCTGCTTACACAACCATGAGTAGGCTGTATCGAGCGTGGTGGAGTTAAAAATATCGTTAAGGTTTAGCATGGTTTGAGTGTAGTACAGTGGCTATTTCAGGCACTGTACTGATTCATTATTGAAATCTGCGAACGGCCGCAATGGTGGCAAAGGAGTCAGTCAAGCCAACAATTATTGCGAGACTGTAAATATCTAAGTATTGCAGCCCTTACTGGCGAACTCACTGATAATCTATACTAGAATGCCCTACACGCTTTTCACTAGACGTTACCTACAGGCTATTTAGATATAACAATAAGAGGAATGATGAGTATTCTTGTTTACTAAAATCTATAAATAACCTACCGTTGCTTCTTAGGGGTCCGTGAGGACATAACCCGTTCTAAGCTCCTTGTTTCAATTTCAGTAATAGCATCCAAATCATCTTTATGAACAATTATTTCTCTGACTACGAAACCAGGCGGGATAACATTCGCCTGTTGCGTCATACGCTTATAAATATTTTTTACTCTATCACTTACAAACTGTTGCGTTTTACCAAAGTCTGCCGCAACTTTTGATTGTGATTCGCCATTGACCAGGACGCGCTCTAACATTTTTACGGTTTCATCATCAATAGACCTTCCAATGGAAGCCAACTCTCTCAAACGATTTAATGTCAGTTTAAATTTACTTTTGTTGGCCATAATAGCTTTCCTGTAGCATTTTTTGATACGTCTGTTCAAAGATAACTTCAGGTTTTCGGCTTAAATCAGCTAGTTCCCGATACACGTTAGTTTAGTCACTGCCATAGATTGGCTTTTTTTTACAAGTTAAAGTCCAAATAATATGAATCCAATCATCTGTAATGGTCGGAAACCAGGCATATTTTCGTACCGTCTTAAGTAAACACATGCTCAGCCATTTTTTAGCATATGTTTACCCTCGTGACTTAAACGTAATTTTTACCACTTTCTTTGGATCAAAATTCTGCAAACAGATCATAGTTATTATTGAAGATCTTGTATTTTGTAATGTGCAGTATAAGTTTGCATTTAAATAGCAACTTAGTATCTATATTGTTGGTATTTCCAAGCGACATTTCATACCTAATTATCGCTTAATATCCTGGGCAGCAAACTCAGTCAGAATTGATCTGGCACTCATTATGACGCTAAATAGCGATCAAGCACGGTCATAACCATTGGAGGCTGATGTGTCAATTCGCACATTGTAATAAAAATAATATACACAGACCTTAAATAAAACAATAGATGTTACGGGTACCACCTATTGCTTTGCTTTAATTACAGACACACTACGCAAATAGAAACATCATGACGGACATGTCTGCCATGATGTTTTAAGCACGCAGCACGTTGGATAAAATGAAAATTTGCCTACTATGTTGCGTATTATCTAAGTAGCGACGCATAAACTCGAAAAATACCGCCTGATCCTCCTCGCTTTGGGTCATAAATTTAATAATTTTAGTCAAGTACGTATACGACCAATAATTATTGACGCTAGCGACGTATGAATGTATCACTATGCGTATACATGAATTTAGGTTGCAAAATGATTTATTTAGTTAAAAAATGACGTTTAATTTACAAATAAGAGCGGCCCCACCTTATAACAAAGTGTGCTCAGCCAGTATTATTGCCGATAGCACGACCGTCTTAAAAACCTCGCTTTTCATATCCGCATCATATTGATGGGCATACACTGACATTTTTTTGAGTAACAAGGTTAACTGAGTTCTGTCGATATCCTCTAAGACATTAATACCCTTTTTTTGTCCAATTTCATTAACCACGAGTGCCAATTTAGATTGAAATACTAACGGGATCGCTGATACCGCCTTTTCCAGAATGGGATCATCTGGTGTGACGAGTAACCCAATATGACCGTTACCGGTAAGAAGGAAGCTGAGCACTTCTTCACGCGGGATATCAGTCCCTGATTTTGTTGTTAGTGCTTGTGCTAAATGAGTAACTAAGTTGTTTTGAAACGTCTGATTCTTTGGTGGGCGATCGTTGATAAATATAGATCGACTATTGGAGTGACCCATCCCAGTCACATTTTTAATGTACGCGTATCGTCCTGGGTTAGGCAACCCTAGCGCATCGAGTATGCTATTGAGTCGCTTCGCAAACCCCCCGGTATAAAGGTTAGTTATGGGTTTATCCTGCACGCTCATTTTCAATTTTGGTCCGTTTCTACGTTGTTGCCCGTAATCATGATCCAATACACTCATTAACAACCTACAGCAGTTTACTCTGGCTTTCTGGATCGTGTAACAGAAGCGAACGCTCATAAACTTGTTCTAAATAAGTGAAAAAATACGGGGTAGGTACCACGGTATATTCAACTTCAACGATTGTACGGTGGTGTTTTACAACATGTACCAAAGACTCATCAATGGCACAAATAATGTTGTTTTCCACTAATTCGTTGAGTGCACTTAAAAACGCTACTTTACGTTTTGTCGCATTATCTTGAATTTGGTAACCCGACTCCAGGATACATTGATTTTGTTTGAGTAGCTTATTAACCGAATCTGTCTTATTTTGAGGGTGATACCGTAATTTTTGAATAAGATATTTATATAAATACCGGGCTATAGGACTTCTAAGCTCCATCGATAAAACTTCATCATATAATTTATATTTACCTTCCAGGATCAGTTTAGTAGCCTCTCTGTTAAGGTAAACACAGATAAATTTATCGGATTTTATCGAATCAACCGGACTGTTGTTATCAACAAAAATTAAGTCAGATATATAAGAACCATATCCATCCGCTTTTCGCATCTTACCGTCGCCAAAATCTTGCATAGTACCCGTGTAATGCCCCGCGCCCTTTAATACTCGCAGTGACTCATTTAATTCGGCATGAGAATAAGTCTTGGCTCGATCCTGCATCCGCTTCCATAACTGGTATAACGTAAAAAATACTCGTAGACCACTAGAATCATATGTATAACCAGGTTTACCGGATTCGTGATCAAATTCCCCTCTGGAAGCAAAACCCATAATGGTCTCTTCTACAAGAGACTCACGGGTGCCTGGAAATATGGCTACTTTGGATTTTTTACGATCAATAACAGCTGGTGAAATCGCATAAACAGTTCCATCTTCCATCTGGAATAACCGATCGCCTCTATCAGCATATTCTGATAGCAAAAATACTTTAGAAGAGCGGGTATGCAGAAAACGGGGCCTAATGTCATAGCCCATAAGGGTATTGCCATCAACATTAGGATCGGTGAACAAAGCTAATTGCTTTTTAGCTTGATCATCTATCTCCGGTAGCCGGACGATATCTGTGGATCCTTCTAGAGGCTTATTCATCATATATTACCTGCATTTATTTAAATAACGACGCATTGACCTAAACTGAGTACTCGGTTTAGCTATCATGAGCGTCTGTATCAACTTTTCTCCAAACCTTGTATACCACTCGACCGTTCACACACACCAACATAACAGATAAAGGTTTTAGAATAACGAGGTAAAAACAACATAAGGACGATTAAATTTAACATTAAATTACCAATCTAAGCATCGAAACGATGATGAGCCAATAAAATAAATCCCAAACTAACCTTAAAATGCTCCTAACCTTAAGCTCACCTCAGAACTTAGCAATATAAAAACGTTATAAAACAAGTAGTAAAAATTCAAAGCATAAAGATTGCTGCAAACCTTAGGTTAAAAGTGCTGCAAACCTTATAAATATGGAACAGTAAAAATTAAAGACTATTAGCCTGGTTTAAAGCATCAAAACCCAGTTCACCAAAAAAAGGGCTCAAATAACCAACATAAGAAAGGGAAAGATCGTTAATTTGCTTCAAACCTTAGGATCCCACAGGAAACAAGATTGCTCCAAACCTAGGTATACATGACTTATCAAGAAATTAGGGATTAAACATTGCTGCAAACCTTAGGTTATGCATTTTAAAAATAAAGTTAGACAAATGGAGAGAAAAAGTCGAATAACAGATTAAAAAAGCAGAAGGTCTATAGTTAGCTTACAAAATCAAGAAACATAGTAAACGCTTAACTTTGCTGCTAACCTTATAGTCAAGATCAACTCGTATCATTTTCATCCTCAGACTGAACAACCTCACTAGCCTCACAAGAAATGTTAATCCCCTCTGAAAAAATTGGATCTATCTGATAAACACCTAATTTAACCGAATTTGTGGTGTTCAAAAGGTCGTTTAAAGAAATGATAGGGTTGAGGTTCTTAAGGATTACATTTAGATAACTCGCTACAGTCTGCCTGCACAGTCCTGTAAGGCGAGCAATTGATACACAGCTTATCTTGGCTCCCGATTCTTTTGCCTTTAATACAGCGTTACGTATAGCGACCTCCGTTTTACCACGCTTCATCTTAGCCGTGCGCAAGGCGGAAGAGCTTTGTCGTTCAGGGAGCGGTATTTGACTATCAAGTCCCATTGCGCCCCGGTGCACAGAGTCTCCACGGTAATAATCCCAGGTCCACCGAGCGATACTTTTTGCCGTTGCCTTAATTTCTGAGTAAGCAAGATTATTTTGCCAGCCTTTCTCTTTGAACCGATTCCGGGCAGTTGCATAGTTACGTACCTGTGCCTCAAACTCAGCGAGTGTCGACTTTCGACGGGCCTCAGATACTTTTGCATACGCAAAAAAACGTGTGATCTCAAAAAGTGTGCAATTCCTAGAATGACTTACGCTATCCAGGTCCGGGCCTTTACTCCACTGGGGTTTTGTTTCCAAATCAACGTACTCTGAAAGCTCACCTAGATCATACATCTTGTTATGAAATTCATGTGTTCGCCACCAGGCGTGTCCCGGCGTCTTCGCAACTGGCCCAGAATAAGACAGATCAGCGTTTAACCTGATAGCCATCGCTTCATAGACGGCTTTCATGTATTGAATAGGGGCAGAGCGGCTATTTACCGAGGTGGCCACGCCCGGGATCGCATAAAAGAGATGAGAAGTGTTTTTAGTCGGGCACACCACCATAAAATTGGGGGGAGGGAGAGACTCGTCATCCCAAATCATAGGATTGTCGTGATCTAAATCAAAGACCAGCCAATTTTTAAGGTTAGCTGTGTCGACTTGAATATACGGAAAGGACAAAGCCTTTGTCTTAGTCAGCTTTAGCCGGGCTGTTTTGTCATCACTGCAATAAGGAGCATGCGGCAAATGACTAAACAAACGGTTCAGTGATGAGGACGGCTGATAGTATCTAAGGGCCGACATTGGTGCTCACTCGATCGGTTACGAGCGCACGAATATGGTGGGTTTCAGCTTGCGCAAAACCCATTTTTATTATAGTGTTCATATGTAAGTTGTTGGTTAGTCAGCTGCCTTTAACTCCGCAAAAAGTCCAGGTGGCTTTCTAACTAATAATCCCTATCTTAATTTGTTCGAATAATTTACCTATTCTATTTATCTTGGATAACTAAATATGTGGCCTTATCAGTGTTCAATGATAAAGGTTTGCAGCAACTTTTAACTTTGCTCTAAACCTTTCGACACCATGAGATACGTGGCCTGTACGTTGCTCATAGCCAGAGTATTGCACAGGAAAACAATGATCGCAACAGATCAAAAAAACCGATCATTCACCTGTCGTACTGCGCAGGTGTAACATAACAAAATTTGATCAGATCATATAAGAAAGTGCTCTCCAACCACTTTTAGAAACAAATCAATTATTATTATGCCATCGCTTATTTTCTTTTAGACACCCATTACGCGACTTGCGAAGCGGGCTTACTGTTTATATGAATTTGCAGAGACTCAACTAGATTTTGTTTTCCAGAAATAGCATTAAAGTGATCACCGAACACATTGATTGATGCCTGAAAACCTGCGGCATGCCAGGGCGCTAAATCATAAATATTCACGGTGCTTGGGCTTATCGAGATAAAGCAACATTCCTTTTTAGACAGTGTTATCAACTCCCATCTCGCTTGTTCATCAAAGATCGTATCTGTCATTAACTCTATTTGTGCCTGGATCGCATTTAACAATAATGATGATTGAGTAAATTGTTTGCCAAACAGCACATCCCCGACACGTTCATCTGTCTGAGCTTGATATAAAAAAAGTGTTAAAACAGTTTCTGTTCCAATCATGATGTGATCCTCAGCCTACATCCTTATAACGGTAAAATTTAAAATAGTGATATCACTATTTATAAGTGATTTTTATCACGTTCGCAACTCACTTCACGCCTAAAATCATGATTATCATGGTGTTATATGAATTAAGTAACTGTTTTGTATATATATATAAATACAAAATAACGTGTAAAAAATTACACGCGAATATAATGTCATCCCTAAAATATTGGTAACTGATTGATAAAATCACAAAATCACTATTTGCTGATATAATTTACCGTAAATATAAGGTGAAACACCAATGGTAGAAAAGATCGTACCAAGTATAAAACGAACTAAGATCCATATGCCGGGGTTTAAAGAGCGCTTTTATGCGATTTGCTCTGCGTTAGGGAAGAAAAAGTTTGGTCGTGTCCGGTTTTTAACAACCATCAGTGGTTTATCGTGGAGTGGTGCGAAGACTTGTATTGAGGATGACCGTCCACCCAAAAGAACTGCTGCGCTTGATTCAATTGCAACACAGCTCAGTCAGCTATTTATGTTAAAAAGTAATATTGACGTCTCTGCAGTTGAAGTGCAGAGGTATCTTACTTCGGGTACCGGTCCCCTGGTTCAGCATCTGCGTGATTTTGTGGACCCGGATAGTTTGACCAAATGGGACATATCATCGATCAGTCCAACGCTTAATGCGCGTGTTGTCTTAATGATACATAAGGTGGCCAAAGATATGAAAATCGATGTATTTTCTGATTTGGAAAAAAAGCAGTTTGAGTTACTTAATCGTAAAATGACCGTATATTGCCATCAATATCATGATCCACAAACAATGGAATCCGATAATGAGGTAATTGAACTGTGCCGCAGTATGATTATTGTTGCACGTGCAAAGTTACTGTAGCCATGTTGCGGCAATTAATACTGCTGCTAATAGTAAGCTGCCATAGTTATTGTAGCTATGCGAACGAGGTTTTTCTTTACTCACCACCCGAGCTATCCAAAAATCCTCTTTCAATACAACTCAAGTCCTCATTTAAAGAGCGGGGCAGGGCGGTCGCAGATATAAAAGACATCATCCCTGGAAGTATTGTTGTGGGGCTCGGCCAACACTTCTTGGCACAAAGGCTTACAGGACCGAATACGTACCTAGCGGTTTTACCCTATATTGGCTCAAACATCCCAGAAAAGGCAACCTATCATCAGTATTATCATGTTTCCCCCGATGTCGTCGCCCGTTTTTTAAGCAAGCAATTCACAAACGTTAAGATTGGGTTTATTTACTACGACGAAAACGATCCCTTCCTAACCCTCTCCAATAACAACCATTACGACGGTGTCAGATTTATTGGCCGACGCGCCACTAAAGATCTCTTTTCAGCCGCGAGGCGCTTACGGGAGCGAGATAAAGTTGATCTATTCCTAGTAACCAATGATACCCGAGTCTACACAGGCAAAGCATTGCGGTTCTTATTAGAGGATATGTATCGCCAGAATTTACCTGTGATGTCACTCAGTGCCCAACTTGTTCACGCCGGCGCCGCGTTTGCCTTGGTACCCAACGTAAAAGATTTCACAACACAAACCGTAGCCATAGCTCAAAAACTGACACGTAAAAAAGATATACCCTATGTTCAATTCGCAGAAACATATGAAGTCGTCATAAACGAAGGGTTGCTCAAACGATTCGGCATTACTCTATCAAGGGTCGACAGAAATGAAGAGTAGCATGCCGGTTCTGACGCTAAAAAGGTGGATGCAAATCCTTATCGTATTTACGATAGGGATATATTCGTTTGCACAGTACTACCTTAATTATAAATATATCCAGGAACTGAACCGTCAGCAAATCGAGCAAATCAATAGTATCGTATCAACCGATTTGAAAACGATGATGCAGTTTCCATTGGCCACCAATGATCTTGAGTCCATATCTCGCCTGATGTCAGATCTACTCAAACACGAAATGATCTGGGCAATAGAAGTCAGAGACGCGCAAGGCAAGATCATTGAGCGCGCAGAACGAACAGTTGATAATCAGAAGATAACGCTGACAAGACAAAGTATTGAAATTTTTGATGATCGCGCCCCCCTAGTGATCGATGAAACAGTGTCTCAACCCACAACATTCCATATTTTATTGGGACACGTATATATTTATTTTACTAACGACTCCCAGGTACAAAGTCTCAATAGTAATTTACAAGAAAAAACCCTTATTTTCGCCCTCATAATTTTGGCGTTCAGCATGCTATTAGCCTCGTTTATTATCAATTTTTCCTGGCATGTAAAGAGTGCTATCACAGAGATGCAAAAAATCATCGAGGGGGATTATCGAATAAAAATACGTCGTTCCAGGGTAATGGAATTTAACACGCTGGGGGCAAAACTGGAGGAAGTAGCGCAGGCATTTTCAGAACAAGTCGCTAGCCTAACTGAGAGCAAAAGTGAGGCGAGAAAAAAGCAGCTGGAGGCCGAAGAAAGCAATGCAGCGAAAATAAGATTCATGCAAGTCATCTCACATGAGATACGCAGTCCAGTCCATGTCATCGTTAATTTATTTGCCACTATTACAGACGACATTATAAAAAATAAACCGGAAAGTATTCAACAACGACTGGGGTTATGCAAAGACAGTGCATCTGAGCTGTTAACAGTGATCGATGAGTTTCTGGATGTACAGGCATTCGGGTCCGGCCAGGTTAAAATTAAGCACACCGAGCAATCAGTGAATCACACTATTACGGATATTTGCAGTCGGTACCGCCAAAAGTTTTCACTCAAAAAAGTGAATTTTGAATATGAAGATGATCAGCCTGTTAATGATTATAATGCCGTATTTGACAAAGGTAAGCTGGATCGTATCTTATCAAACCTTATAGAAAATGCTCTCAAATATACGCGCATGGGTGTGGTATCCATATCCTGGAGGGTAGATATAGCAGAGGACACAAGGCTGGTCATTCATGTAATAGACACGGGGATAGGGATATCTACGGCTGATCAGTTACATATCTTTGATCCGTTTTATCAGGTGAACTCGCCTATGATTAAACAGCAGTCAGGAAGAGGGATCGGTCTATCCATTGTTAAAGAATTAACCCAATTACTGAACGGCTCCATTACCGTAACGTCGATTTCACAAAGGGGAAGCACCTTCACCTTATCGCTCCCCATTGAGATCACTAACCCCCTTCACGCTACCCCCGCTGAAGAGAGTTATTTGGATAAAGAATGCTCTGTTCTGGTAATAGACGATAAAGAAGCCAACTGCATCGTAATGATGGATATGTTGCAGACTTACGATATTATTCCTGAGTATGTAACTGACCCAAATACAGGCTTAAATAAAGCGCTGCGCAAACGTTATGATGTGATATTGGTCGACTATCACATGCCAGATCTTGATGGGGCCACCTTAACAAAGTCAATCCGAGACAGTAGCGCAAACGCCGACACCGTGATCTTGTGTATTACGGCGGATGCCACCGTTGCCACGCAAGAAACGCTGATTGATACCAATAATTTTGATGGGATCATAGTCAAACCCATAGATGCACAGACGCTAGCGGAACGGATTGAACACGCAATGTATGCAAAACATGTATTGGGCAAGGTAGTGTATCGAAGATGAGTAGGAGCGAAGGGAAATGATTAAGCGTTTAAGGAAAATTGTTCTCATGTTTACCACACTGTTCGTGATCGTCCATTTTTCAACGGATCTGTATATCAATAAAGTACCTGCACTTCCTGAGTCCAACAGCCAAGTCAAACACTGGTATTTTGCCTACGGTTCAAATATGTCCACACGCTATATGACCAATATAAGAAATGTAGCTATCTATAAATCGCTCCCGGCCCAAGCCGATGATTATGAAGTGTCTTTCACACTGCCCGGGATAGCTTATATTGAGCCATCATTTGCCATCATGAC
>JBLIEH010000024.1:0-12238 GCA_047632875.1 Psychromonas sp.
TGTTTCTGCTGCACCGCATAGATGCGCCGAATAAGGTTCATTGCATCTATGATTAATAGCGTTGATATCATTTTTAAAAGGGCTCTTAACAGTAAATTATTGCTATTTTGAGCTTTGAAATAAAACACCCAACAGCTTGTTGCCTTAACAGTAACTTATTTTATTATCTTATAACAAGGTGTGTAAACCGTACCCGGTAATTTCATCCGTCCCTGTTTAATAAAACTTTCCAATAAACTATCTATTTTCTTCATTAACTGCGGATCTCCTTTTATTTCAAAGGGACCATGTTTTTCGATGGATTTAATCCCTTCATCTTTGACGTTACCACCGACAATGCCAGAAAAAACACGGCGTAAATTTGATGCTAATTGTTCACTTGGCTGTTCCTGATTTAAGATTAAATTTTTCATATTAGTATGGTTAGGATAAAAAGGTTGTTGGAATGATTCGGCTATTTTAAGTGACCAGTTAAACGAAAAAGCATCACCAATAGCACGGCGATATTCAGTGACTTTTGACATCGATTTTTTGAGTGTTTGCGCGACTAAAGCCGGATCTGCAATAATTATTTGATAATGTGACTGAGCCTCTTCACCTAAGGTGCTGGCGATAAATTTATCAATTGCTTTAAAATAAGATTCACTGCCCTTGGGGCCGGTCAGAATAATGGGAAAAGGTTGACGTTTATTTTCCGGGTGCATCATTATCCCTAAAAGATACAATAACTCCTCTGCGGTTCCCGGACCGCCGGGGAAAATGACAATACCGTGTCCGACGCGTATAAATGCCTCGAGGCGTTTTTCAATATCGGGTAAAATAACTAATTCATTAACGATTGGATTTGGCGGCTCAGCGGCGATAATGCCCGGCTCTGTAATGCCGATATAGCGGCCATTATGAACCCGTTGTTTAGCGTGGCCTATTGTTGCCCCTTTCATTGGACCTTCCATCGCGCCGGGGCCGCAACCTGTGCAGATATTAAGTTCTCTAAGGCCTAATTGACTGCCGACTTCGCGGGTATAATCATACTCCTCGGATCTTATAGAATGCCCGCCCCAGCAGACAATCACATTGGGCTCGACGCCTGCTTGTAAAATATCGGCATTACGTAAAATAGAAAAAACTAAACTGGTGATTTGCGAGGAACGATCAACCTCTTCAACCCCGATCCTAATTTGGGTATTAACGTATAACAGATCGCGTAATACCGAAAAAAGATGTTCCTGAATACCTTTGATCAGTTGGCCATCAATAAAGGCATCTTCCGGCGGATTATGCAGTTCGATTTTTACGCCTCTTTCCTGGTGTAATACTTTAATTTCAAATGTTTTATATCTTTCTAAAATTTCTCTGCTGCTATCCGTATGACTGCCTGAGTTAAGGACAGCAAGGGAGCAGTTACGAAATACTTTATAAATATCACAATCTGCATTTTTTTGTAATTCATTCACTTCAAGTTGCGATAATAAAGCCATGCTTCCGATAGGATTGATATGGGCAATCATGGAACCTCCTTGTGTTATTGATGTATATCCAAGCCAACGGCAGATTCATGGTTAACTGAGGATGCGAGAATAAGGAGGTGGTTATCTCCTTAGCACTTTTTTATTTATAAAAAGTACTCTTTATGATTTGCTGTTCTTGTTGAGCCTGTAAGTATAAGAAATATAAGCGTCATTGCCATTTTTACGATAATTACATTTAATAATATGCTGTCTTTAATGTAAAAATTCGGATGTTCCTCTCAGTAAGCATTATTCCTGCAGCAGCTGATTGACCTCTTCAACTCTTTTTGAATTCTCAAGTTCAGGCCAACTAAACAGATCGTTTTTATTACTGGAGTTGATTTTGACCAATCCTTTAGCGATCGCAATCTGACCCAATCGCCATAAATCGCCATCAAAAAAGGCCGGTTGCAAATTATCAATTGCATAGATTTCAACCCAGCTGCTTTGCTGTTTTGATACACGGATTTGGCTTGCGGCAAACAGTGCCAAGCTATTTAGATGTAATATTTGGGTGGCGCTGATCGCACGACTGGCATTGCTTAGAAATGGGTAGGAAACAATACCGGTAGAAATCGTTTTGGGTAAATGGTGCTGAGTAGCAAAGTTGTCAAAAAATTGTTCAATTTTACCTGCCAGGCCGGCTGCACCTGGAAAGTTAGTCTGCTTGCTGATGAATAAAATTTGATTATCTCTAAGATGAAAAATTTCAGCACTGCCCGCAAAATGTTTTGTTAATGCATCTCCGAGTTTTTCTTCTATTTCATCTGCTAACCTGACGCCATATAACTCATTAAGCTGGGTTAAAAAGGGCACATTAACTAAGGCATAAAACAGAGGGGGGCCGTTATAGATGGCTTTAAAGTCATTAATCTTATTTTTTTGCGTGGGCAGTTTACTGCGTCCATGAAAGGCAAGTCGTTGTTGTGTTTTTTTCTCTAGCAGACGCAATTTGTGATAACGTTTTGATCTGGATAAAAGCATTAAGGCTGACAAAATAAACAGCAAGATTGCTGTATAACTTAATATTTTATAAAAGCTGGATTGTTTTTGTAATGCTGTATTTTGGGTTTCTAATCTATTTTGCTGCTGCACTTGTTCAAGGAGTTGCAGTTGTTCGTTAATCTGCAACTGTTGTAATCTAAAGGCGTTCTCTTTAATCTTATTCTGTAAAGCGTGAAAGTTTTTGAAATGTAAAATAGCGAGCTGAGGAGAACCGGTTATTTCATAACTTAATGCCAGCATTTCATAGGCCTGGGCACGTAAAAGGGGGTAATTTTGTGCTGACAGTTGTAACACTTTTTCTAACTGCAAAATCGCCAGAGCAGGGTCATTGTTGAAAATATTCAATTTTGCCAACAGTAAAAGACTTTCTATTTGAAAGTCTACTTTATTTAACCGCTTGAAATGAAAACGCGCATTCTGCAAATATTTTTGCGCCAGTTCCAGCTCTTCCTGGTTATTTTCATTACTGCCTTTTTCAGCGTAAGTTCGACCTATTTCAAGGTAGGCACCGCCTAAAAGTGTACTGTATGAATTTTCTTCAATCAATTCTAAGGCATTAAACAGATAAATTAATGCTTGGTTGTGTTCATTATTTTGGCGCTTTAAAATGGCAAATTGAATGATACTTTCGACTTGCTTGGGCGTATTTTTAGTACCCATATAAAGTTCAATTTTTCTGCTGGAAAAATCTAAAGCCCGTGTGAAGCGATACTTCTTTTGGTACATTAAAATGATGCTGTTTTTTACCTGACCACTGAGTTTAATAAAACCATGCTGATCGGCTAACCTGTCTGCAGAAAGAAAATGCAAACTGGCCAATTGCTCCTGTTTGATCTGCTCAAAATAGAGGCCCTGGTAATAATCTAACCAGGCATGTAAATTGATATTGTTATTGTTATTATTTTTCAGTAATGTTTTTATTTGTTCTAACGCGCTATGTGCATCCTGATAATTATCTTCTTCTAAATACAGTTTACTGATGGTTAATAATCTTGTAATAGTTAAGTTCATTGAATTAATTAATGGCGGTTGGAGTGTATCAATAAGTTGATTGAGTCTTTTAATCAGCTCAAGATTATCTAATTGCGGGCGTTCTGCCCGGGGAATTTCAAGCGCAATGATATTCAATATTTCTATTTGATCGCTGTTACTGCTTGGATTTTTTAACATTGGCAGCAATAAATCCAGCGCTTTTGAGTATTCGCCAAGTTGAGCATGACAATATGCCTGTAATTGTATGGCGAAATTGTTGCTGTTTTGCTGCTTGGTTAGCTCGCTACTGCTTTGCTGCGTGTTGATATAGATTGTTGCCGTATTAATACAGCTGAGGGGGGCTGTGTCGCGCAGTGAAAAAGCATTTTTTAGTGTATCAGGGAGCGCAGGATCGCTTAATGCTAACGCACCGGCCGATTGGCTGAGTTGAACTAAAAAGAGCGCACAAAGAGCGCGAAAGTATTGACCAATATATCTCATAACAGCTAATTTTTATTGTCGTAATAAACGAATATTATTAATCACATTAATGCGTTCCGTGGTGCGCAACGGGTTAATGTCTAATCCGCCTCGGCGAGTATACCGCGCATAAACACAAAGCGAATCAATTTGTCCAAATTTCATGATGTCACAATAGATTCGTTCAACACATTGCTCGTGAAATTCATTATGTTGGCGAAAAGAGATTAAATAGCGTAATAATTTCTCGCGATCTAATTTTTTACCGCTATAGCTTATTTCGATACTTGCCCAATCCGGTTGACTGGTGATTAAGCAGTTTGATTTTAATAAATGCGAATACAGGGTTTCGGTTACCTGTTCCTGTGAGCAAAGGTCCTGAAGATAGTTTGCGTTCAGTTGGTAGTTATCAATTTCAATGTCTAATGCATCTAAACACTGCCCGGTAAAAGTACCAAGTTTGTCGCTAAAATTATCTAAATCAGTATTAAGTTTAACGCTCACCGCTTGATCGGCGCAATGCGACAGATCCGCCGTCAGTACTTTCTGCACTGCATCAACAGATGCAAATTTGCTTTGGTTAAAGCTGTTTAAATATAACTTGAATGATTTTGACTCAATCAAGTTTTTACTGTCGAAAGGGACTTTGATTACCCCAGTTGCAACAACGGGTTTGCCTTTACTGTTTAGCCAGGAAAGCTCGTAAATATTCCACAAATCAACACCATAAAAGGGCAGGTTATGTTCTGAAAGCTGCAGTTCATCACGGTTTAAACTGCGTGGCACGGCTTGTAATAAAGTTGCGTCATAGCTGCTTTTATATTCTGTTTTTTTACCCAGAGACAGATTTTTGAGCACGGAATTTTGATCATCGAGTGGTTTATTAGTCATTTTTTTCGCTTTTCTTTTTTAAAACAATACAATGACAGTATTGTAAACAAAATAAAGAATTATTCGAGCAATGAATCAGACAACACAAATACAACTATTCGATTTTTTCGAACGCTTTAAACACCTTTGGCAAATCCAAAAACAATCATTACCTCAAACGGTTTTTGATCAACAATGGATTTCACCCTGCCAGATAGGAGAGGTTGAAAACCAACTTATTCACTGGTCACCGGTTAAGCGTGAGCCTGCTCTTGACCTGAGCAATATTGAGCAGGCGCTGGATATAAAACTGCATCCCAGTATTGTGGCATTTTTCTGCTCTGCCTATTCGGCCGGTTTACCTGCTGTTTATCAGGATCATCCGATCGAGTTGATCCAAGCCTGGAATGAACAGGATTTTAATCTCCTGCAAGAAAACATGATTGCCCACTTTATGATGCAAAAACGTTTAAAACAACCGGCATCTATGTTTATTGCCAGCTGTTCAGACGAGATGCAAATAGTGTCGGTGGTAAATGCAACGGGTGAAGTGCAGTTGGAAACCCTAGGGAAAGGGCAGGAAGCTATTTTAGCAGACAATTTAGCGGATTTTTTGGCGACCTTGACACCCGTAATTGATGATTAATGCTGCAATAAGTAAGCTTGAAATGTAGTCATTTACATTTCAGGCTTACCACGCTGGTAGGTGTGAGCAGCTACTGCTTAAGGGTTAAATAACCTGTCCAAATGCGAGTCACAGTGGTGAGCCAGCAAAGGAAACCGAAAAAATATGCAATAATTGAAAAATACTGTGGTAATAAACATAAAAGAATAAAACAAAGAATCGTTTCTGTTCCTTCTGTTAATCCTCCGATGTAATAAAGTGACTTTTTGCTGTGGGTTGGACTCTCAACGTTCTTTATCTTCCTTTTTCCGGCCATCACCGCAAAGGCTAAGAAACTGGTTCCCGTGCCGATAAAAGAAAAAATCAAAAAAGCACCGGCGATAGCATTCATCTCAGGGTTCGCCAAAACAAAGCCAAAGGGGACTAATGCATAAAAAATAAAATCCAGGGTGATATCTAAAAAACCACCACTGTCGGTGATCCCCTGTATTCTCGCAATCGCGCCGTCAATGCCATCAAAAATGCGATTGAGAATAATGAAAAACAGGGCAAGGTAGTAGGCTTGATAGGCTAAAGCCGGCAGGCTCAGAAGGCCGCAACAAAAACCGAATAAGGTTACCTGGTCAGCATTGATCCCCCGTTTTTCTATCTGTTGTGCTGCGTAATTAAGTGGCGATCGGATAATCTTAGTCGTAAAACGGTCTAGCATGCATTTTCCTTTAGTAGCTTGTTGTTAAGTTCATTTTTTGGTTGTTCATTCCAAGGCCATTGTAAACATTGACCATTATCAGGCAGATCTGATGCATCATGGGTAACCATTAAAGCCGGTAGTTTTCTTTTTCTTATCTGTTCAAACACCCAGTCTCTAAAGTCACTGCGTAAGGCTTTATCTAATTTGCTAAAGGGCTCATCCAGTAAAACAGCGGCGGGCTCGGCGAGCAGCATTCTCATCATACTGACCCGGGCTCTTTGTCCCCCCGATATTTGTGATGGTCCTTTTTCAGCTAAGCTTTGTAATTTTAATTCAGTCAAAGTTTTCATTGCCAGTGCCTTACGTTGATCCTTTTTAAATTTATTGGGCAGGGCAATGGCGAGGTTTTCCCAAATATTCAGATGCGGGAATAACAGATCATCTTGAAATAAAATGCCAATGTTGCGTTTCTCAACCGCTACCTGATTGAGTAAGCAATCATCTAAATAATATTCACCTGCGTAGCTAAAATCCGGTGAGTCATGTCCGGCTATTGCACTTAATAAAGTCGATTTCCCACAACCACTCGGCCCCATTAAGGTTAAAATTTCACCGGGTAAGACAGTAAATGAAAGTGGCGAAAACAATTGTTTATTATTGTTATCAATAATGGTCATATTTTTTACTGTCAGGGACATAATGAGTAACACTCCTTTTATTGACTGTGTTTTGATTTGTTATTATCCCGGTTTTTTGACTGATAAAAATAGCAAGGAGATAAAAGAAAAAGGGTACTAAAGACTGCAGTATTGCATAAATGGCACTGATCCGGCGATCTTGACCGCTAGATAGAGCAACCGCTTCGGTGGTTAAGGTGGAAATACGTCCACCCGCAAGCATTAAGGTCGGTAAATATTGCGCCAAACTAACGCTGATACCAACCGCCCAGGCAATGCAAAGGGTGGGTAATAAGACCGGTCTTTTAATTTTCCACCAAACCTTAAAAGGTGACATTCCTAAACTCAGCGCAATCATATCTAATCGCTTTTCATAACTTCTCCATGGCCCGTCTAATACCAGATAAACGTAGGGGAAAACAAAGAAGATATGAGCCCAAATCACCCATACATAATAATACTGATGGGCAACAAAAAGTGTCGCAACTTGTATCCCGAATAAAATGGACAATTGCGGTGCGAGCATAGGGATTGAGATGATTAACCGTGGTATGACAAATCGGCGCCTATGGGCTACTGCCCTAATGCTATGTTCATGAATAATGATCGCAAATAAAAGTGCCACGGAGGCACTGATTAATGCAATGAAGACACTGTTGCCGATAATACCCCACAAAAATGTCCACTCCTGTTGCCAAAAGCGCAATGACCAACGGGTTGGAAAAACATCCGGAAAAGACCAGCGCTGCGCAAAGGACCAAAGGATCAGAAGCGGCAGGGTGGTTAATGAAATTATGTATGTGGCTAGGAGTGCGCTTCTACCGGCAAGCGGCAGAGAGCGGCGGCCGCTGGTTTGCCAAGTGCGGCATTTAACTATTGTTAACCATTCTATAAATCGGATTAAATATAATAAAACAATACAGAACAGTAAAAGCGATAACGCGCCAGCCGATGCTTTGGGTAATGTTGATAAATCAGGATCATTTAACCATTGCCAAATAAGCACAGGTAAAGTGGGCGGTGAAGTAGGGCCTATCACCAATGCCACATCAACCACAGACAGGCTGTAGGCCATCACGGCAAAGAGGGTAAAACGTATTTTAGGCAACCATTGCGGTAATATTATTTTCTGCCAGGTTTGTGCTTGGGAATAACCTAAACTCTGCGCCGTCACCAAGGTGCTATTAACATTTAGCTGTTTTAGGAGCGGAATGCTCATAAACAGCAGAAATGGAATCTCTTTGATGGTGAGCGCGAAAATGAGCCCCAAACCATAGGGATCATTGATCAAACTCCAATTAGCGATACCAAGGTCATTAAAAAGAGTATTTAAAATACGCGCAATAAAACCACTTGGGGTGAATAAAAAGGCAAAACCAACGGCAAAAGCCACATGTGGCAGTGCCAATATCGGCGCGAGCAGGCTTTCTAATTTATTCCAATAAGTCTTATTCCAGCATGATTGTAAAATTGAGAAGGCCAGCAGAGCAGATAAAAAGGTACTGCTCAGGCTGATAAAAAGGGTGATCAAAACCGACTGATACAGACCCGGCCAGAGTAAAAGTTCAGAGAACCCCGTTAAAGAGAACGTCTGCAGATTAATGGCCGGAATATAAGAAAAAGCAGAAAAAAACAATCCCAGTAAGCCCGGCAATAAAGGGATAAAGCAGATGAAAATGGCTAATGCCAGCAAAAACTGAAATGAGATTTTTTGTATTAAGCCATTCATCGGCAGCTGCAACACTTTTTAATGACCATATCGTTTTTGCCATTCAGTTTCGAGAGCGCTCTGCCAACTGGGGTGTGGCTCACTAATTGATTTAAATAATGTTGTTGTTTGCTTCGAACCGCGAAGATGTGAAGATTGTAAAACAGTCGGATCGCCCCATACCGAAATATCAGCTTTTTTTAACTGTGCTTCAGGACTTAACAGAAAATTAATCGCCACTAGCGCGCCTTCTTTTGCAGCCGCATTCCATGGAATCGACAGAAAGTGAATATTAGATAGCGCCCCGGCAGAAAGCGCATAAGCTGTTGTTGAGTCTCTTAACAAGCCGTTCTCCTGCGCACTAAATACCTCATTAGGATTAAAGGAGATAGCCAGATCTAATTCACCATCATCGAGTAATTGCAGTGTTTCTGCACTGTTATCCGGGAACTGCTTACCTTGACGCCAGGCAACTTGATGAAAGGCTTCTAAATATGACCATAAGGGTGCGGTTATCTGCGCAAAAGTATTGCTGTCAACGGGCAGATACAAAGCGTCAGGATTTTCACTGAGTTCGATCAATGCTGATTTAAGAAAACTGGTGCCGTGAAATGAAGGCGGGCGAGGGTAACTGAGTTTATTGGGGTGGCTCTTTGCATATTCCAGCATTTCCTTATGACTCTCCGGGGGATTATTTATCTTGTTCTTGTCATAAATAAATACCAGCTGGCCAACGCCCCAGGGGGCTTCTAATCCCATTGTCGGCTCTGCAAAGTCACTGTCTACGGGCAGTGATTTATCAACATACTGCCAGTTAGGTAGGCTTGTCACAAAGGGGGTCGTCAGTAGATCAAAGTGTTTCATTGATTTGAAATTTTCACCGTTGATCCAAACCATATCAATGCTGCCATTGCTGTTTTTATCGGCGCTTTTCTCTGCCACCAGATGCGTAATAGCTTCAGAGATATCGGTGACTTTTACATGCTTTAAGCTGACACCGTACTCCGCTTGGAGGCGTTTATCTGCCCAGCGTAAATAGTTGTTAATATCTTGGCTGCCACCCCAAGCATAAAAATAAACAGTTTGACCCTTAGCTTTTTGTTCAATCTCAGGCCAATTTACATTTTCAGCCTGAGTGAAGGCAGTCAGCAGCAACAGGCTAATCAGGGCGATTAATTTTTTCATGATAAATCCTCTTTACGAGTCCAATTAAAATATTTCTCAACCCAGCGCAACAGTGTTTGCGGGGCATGATTGTTCTTCCACATTCGGGTTGTGAATTTATTTGCGCGTCCACAGCAAATTTTTGTGCATTTAATATCTCCTTAATATTATGGCTGTTATGATTATTGCTTTGAAGGGTACACAACCCGTATTTACACAATCTCCACCCATTTTATGTTTTTCAATTAGTGTCACCTTAGCTTTTACTGCCATGTTCTGATCAAAACAGGTTGGTTTCTGCTAACCCTGATAAACTTTATTCTGTTTAATATCGTTGATAATAAATTTGCTTATAAGCGGAAGTAATCCTAATACCGCAAGAGATAATAAAACAGAAGGAGAAAGTAAGCCGGACAATGAGTTAATATCAGCAAGCTGGGTACCTGCATTCACGAAAACTATGGTGGTGGGTAACATACCGAGTTGGCTGAATAGATAATATTTTTTTGCCGACATGGGAGTTAATCCCATTAATAAGTTGATCATAAAAAAAGGAAAAAGGGGGATCAGTCTCAGTGTTAGCAGATAAAGACTACCATCCTTTTCAACGCCTTGATTTATCGCCTTGAGTTTTCCGCTAAATCGTCTTTGTACCCAGTCTCGCAGCAGATATCGACTGAATAGAAAAGCTAAGGTAGCCCCTATGCTACTCGCAAATGAAACGAATAAAAGACTCCACCAAAAGCCAAATAATGCAGCGCCGAGCAGAGTGAGCATAATTGAACCAGGAACGGAAAGAGCAGTGCTAACAGTATATAAAACAAAAAACAACACACTGGCGAGCAGGAAGTTGTTATTGATATATTCGCTGAGCTGTGTCTGGTAGATTTTGGCATTTTCCAGCGTTAGCTGGTCATTAATCGTAAAAAATAAGCACAGTGCGACAAACGCTAAAATGATAATAATTATTTTTTTTCTGTGCATTGATAATTTCTCTCGGGGTAAAAATAAATTCTATTCTTCAACAGACCGTGAAAATCTAAAAAAAATTTCCTTGTGAATCAGTTATATCATTGCGCTTGATTGCATGGACAAGAAATCGAATAAGAAAAAGCAATTATAGCTTTTTTAACAAGTAAGATTGAGTCGGTATTTATACAAATAGATATTAGTGAACCACCACTCAGTGGATCAGATGCATGCCATTTAGCCGTTATGAGATGAAATAAAAATACTGGCTACCGATAAGTATATTGGTTTGGGTGATTTTATAAAGAGAAGTTAACTGTCGGGCAATTGATTATTTAATGGATTAATCTAAAGTGAGAAAATCTAATAACCAAGATATGACTATCTTGGTTATTAAAAATATATTCTGTTAAAGGTGAAGTTCATAATAATATTATTATTCAACAAATATCTGCATCTCTTCACCAATTTTTTTACGCATCCCCATCAGTTTTCGGGCAGTTTCATTCTGTTTAATATCATCCTCGGTTTCCGGTATCCAGGCCGGAACCTTGATAGAATTGCCATGTTCATCCACTGCCACCATAATCACAATACAATGCGTGGTTATGTCCCGGTTTAATAATTTAGGATCACAAGCATTAACTTCAACTGCAATATGCATTGAAGATTTTCCTGTATAGATAACTTTTGCCTCGACCTCAACCAAACTCCCGACATGAATGGGGGAGACAAATCTGATTCCGCCCGCATAAGCTGTCACACAATAATGACTGCTCCAACCAGCCGCGCAGGCATATGCCGCTAAATCGATCCATTTCATGACTGAGCCGCCATGAACTTTCCCTCCAAAATTAACATCTTGAGGTTCAGCTAAAAAACGTAGGGTAATATCTCTTTGTGGTTTGTTCATTCATTAACCTCTTAATTATTTGTATGAATTATAAAAAATAGAGATGAGCAGTTCCTGATAATTGGACAAAATAATAATGAGGAAATGATGCACAGAAGAATAATAATTATTTAAGCTTCAAATTGTTTATAGCTCCTATATCAATTGTCAGGTGATAACTAATATAGAGAGTGATGACCAATATTCTTACATCTCTTTGGTAAGATACAGTAGCATTAGAAAATATTTAATCTATTTATTATATAAAAAGGGTATAACTTAGCGCGAAAGTGAGTTGCGAAATTAATTGGCATCGTAAGAGTCACTGCGATATGTACTAATCCTCTAAAGATGGTATTTGAGGCAAAAGTATCTTGTAAAAAGTTTGGGTATATTGATAGCTTGCCTTGAGAAAGAGAAAAAACTAAGATTTTTAGCTGTTGAGTCTGTTTTTGAAACAGTTTGTTTATTAAATAATCACTTGATAATTTAATTGAAATAATCGTCAATAAAACACTTGCCAGCGCTAACTAAATCCCTATAATGCGCATCCACGGAAACGGGAAAGGCGCTAGTCAATCCGGTTACCCAGAACGAAAGAGGTTAAATTTTTAATCACGTCAATATTGATTGGAAATTTCAAATAATAACCTTTGACATCGTTCGCAGGTAGCGTA
>JBLIEH010000025.1:0-11714 GCA_047632875.1 Psychromonas sp.
GCACAGTAATAGAAACTCTTGGTTCTACCTTCAATTTTCAAAGACTGTACCCCGATACTTAAAAGGCGTTCAACATGTTGAATCGCGCGTAAGTCTTTGGAGTTCATGATGTAAGTACCATGCTCATCTTCAAATGCCGGCATATATTCATTGGGACGACCTTGCTCTTGTAACAGGAACATTTGGTCAGTCGGTTTGCCTTCACCCAAGGTAGGATCCGGGCGTTGAATAGCAACAATATCACCGGTTTCATTTTCGCTTGCCGGGTGTGCATCATATTTCCAGCGGCAAGAGTTGGTGCATGTTCCCTGATTGGGATCGCGTTTATTGATGTAACCCGATAGCAGGCAACGGCCTGAATATGCCATGCACAGTGCGCCATGAACAAAGACTTCAATCTCAATATCAGGACAATGTTGTCTAATATCTTCAATTTCATCTAAGGATAATTCACGCGATAAAATGACGCGTTCGATACCTTGTTTTTCCCAAAATTTAACACTTGCCCAGTTCACGGCATTTGCCTGCACACTTAAGTGCACCGGCATATCAGGAAAGGCTTCCCGTACCATCATGATTAAACCCGGATCAGACATAATTAAAGCATCCGGTTTTAAATTCACCACGGGCTGCATATCACGTATAAATGTTTTTAATTTAGAATTATGGGGTTGAATGTTACAGACAACGTAAAGCTTTTTGCCCTGTGCGTGTGCTTCATTGATGCCTATTTCTAATTTTTCAACATTAAACTCATTGTTTCTTACACGCAGTGAGTAACGGGGTTGGCCCGCATAAACAGCATCTGCTCCATAAGCAAAAGCATAACGCATATTTTTTAACGTCCCGGCAGGGGAAAGTAATTCAGGAGTCATAATTCATCTCTATTCTGATATCAAGTCAGGGTAAACCAAGGGTTTTACAGGCGGCATATTCTACTTGTTTTTGTTATAAAATCATGGGGTAAGATCAATTCTAGGTGTTATAAAAGAAAATTAAATTAAAAATAGCCGAGAAGATGTCTCAGTTTAGGCCCTCACAAGCCGTAAAATGCTTAACAAACATAAATTAAGTTTCACATTTTACTATCGCATCCCTATACTATGGAATAATTTTAAACTCCCAATGGTTTAAGACAATGTTTTAATCATTGAGCTACTGGCTTCACTAATTAGGTTCTACATGGAAAACACAGAAAAATTTACTAACAACAAACAAATAATTAACTTTCTAACTGAACAGTTTCCTTTATGTTTTATGACGGCTAATAATCCTGCAAAACCTTTGAAAATTGGTATATTTCAAGATCTTGCTGTACGTTTAGAAGATGAACAACGGGTTAGTAAAACGCAACTACGTGGCGCGTTACGTCAATACACATTAAGTTGGCGTTACCTGCACTGTGTAAAAGAATCAGAAAAACGGGTTGATTTAGACGGCAATGAAGGTGACAGTGTTTCTGCTGAACATGCAGAGCATGCTTTAAAAACACTCAAAGAAAGCAAAGATAAAGTGTTTGCTAAGCAGAAAAAAGTGCACAAAGAAGCTGCACCCGCCAGAGCCGCCAAGCAAGTGAATGTACCCAAACGCGCTGAGAAAAAAGTAGTTAAAAAAGAACCTTCGGTTGACCTGAGTAATTATAAAGAGGCAACTCACTCTGAACTTGCGTTAAAACAAACTGTCCAAGTTTTGTTGGGTAAATCACCCGTTTCAGCCGTTGTTGTTGAAATTTCAAAAGATGATGTTCAGGTACAGCTGGCTTCCGGAATGATGGTCAAAGTTAAAGCCAAACATTTAATTGTTTAAAGGAATATTGATGAATAAATATTTTCGACACTTAGCAGTTATAACTAGTTATTTATATATTGGTATCGTTTACGCTGTTCCAACGGGTGTTAGTAGCGTAGATCTACCTCAATTAGAGCAACAAGCGCAACATGCTAAAGTGACGAAAAGAGTGAGTGACCTCTTCAGTCGTTCTCACTACAAGTATCTACCCTTGAATGACGCTCTCTCGCAACAAGTGTTTGAGCGTTATATCGAGCAACTCGATTATAATAAACAAATCTTCATGCAAAGCGATATCGAAGATTTAAAAAAATATCAGTTTTCGCTCGATGATAATTTAAAAACGGGTCAATTAACGCCTGCATATAAAATTTATCAACTGAGTCTAAAACGCCGTTATGAACGTTTTAGCTATGCTTTATCTTTGTTAGACAAACAGCTTAAGTTTGACACAGCCGATGAGTTTCAATTTGACCGTAGTGAGGCACCTTGGGCAAAAGATACCGTTGAACTTAATAAAATTTGGCAGCAAAAAGTAAAATCCGATGCTTTAGTGCTTAAATTAAGCGGTAAAGAATGGAAAGAAATCAAAGAATTATTAAGTAAACGTTACAATTACGCCCTTAAACATTTGACCCAAACTGAAAGTGAAGATGTTTTTCAAACGTTTATGAATGCTTATGCACGTGCAATTGAACCCCATACCAGTTATTTGTCACCGCGCAATGCTGAACGTTTTAAAATGGAAATGAATTTGTCTCTGGAAGGGATAGGCGCTGTTCTGCAACTCGAAGATGATTATACCGTTATCAGAAGCCTTGTACCTGGCGGCCCGGCGGAGCGCTCCAAACAGATATTTAAAGACGATAAAATAATAGGCGTCGGACAAGACGATGGGAAAATTGTCGATGTGGTTGGATGGCGGTTAGATGATATTGTCGATTTAATAAAAGGTCCAAAAGGCACCGATGTTAAATTACAGATTTTAGCGGGTAAAGCCGGCGATAAAAGCCACATTGTGATCATCACGCGGGAACAAATACATCTTGAAGACCGCGAAGCAAAATCATCTATTGAGATGATCGATGATGAAAAAGTGGGGGTTATTACTATCCCAAGCTTTTACATGAAATTAAGTGAAGATGTTGATAAAGAATTAGCCGAATTAGAAAAAGAAAATGTTAAAGGCATTATTATTGATTTGCGCAATAATGGTGGTGGCGCATTAAGTGAAGCGACATTATTAACCGGTTTGTTTATTCGAACAGGGCCCGTTGTGCAGGTGCGGGACGGACGTAATCAAATTCTGGTCCATCAGGATGAAAATAAGGCCGTAAGTTATAAAGGGCCATTAACCGTACTGATTAATCGCAATAGTGCCTCTGCATCGGAAATATTTGCGGCAGCGTTACAAGATTATGGGCGTGCAATTATTCTTGGCGAACAAAGCTTTGGGAAGGGCACTGTACAACAACACCGTCGCATCTCTCGGTTTTATGATAAAGATGCCGATCTGGTTGGTTCAGTGCAATATACCATCGCTAAATTTTATCGTATCGACGGTGGCAGTACGCAAAACAAAGGGGTCGTTCCTGACATTCCATTTCCAAGTGGCATAGATCCCGATGAAACGGGTGAAAGTTTGGAAAAAAATGCATTACCTTGGGATAATATAAAATCAGCCAATTATTCCCCCGTAGATAATTTACAGCCGGTCGTTAAGTCATTAATTGAAAAACACAATTTCCGTATTAAAAACGAAATTGAGTTTACTTACTTAGAAAATGACATTGCAGAATATCTACAAGAAAAAGATATGACGAGCATTTCTCTTAAGGAAAGTGATCGGGTTAAAATACGGGAAGAAAAGGAAAAGCAAGCTTTAACTCGAGTTAACGAACGTTTAAAACGTGCCGGTTTACCCACGGTCAAATCAATCGATGATGTTCCTGATGATTTTGAACCTATCGATGCCTTTTTACTTGAAGCGGCTGCTATTACGCTGGATTATAGCGACTCTTAATCTATGAAATTTACCTTTAGGCCGGCTAGTTAGCCGGCTTTTTTATGTTGTTATTTTATCCGTTGCGCACTTACTTTTGTTAGTTTTCAGCGCGCAAGTTTGCCTTATGGTGGCGGTGATTGATAGAAATTAATCGGGCGGATAACTAAATTGATTTTATCTTGCTGCGCCTCGACATAACTTAAATTATTACGCCAGTCACCCACATCGTAGCGTTGTGCAGCTTGCCCTTTAATCAACATCTCATGACAAGCGACACGATGGGTATGCCCATGAATTAAAGTTTGGACATGATGTTGTTCCATTAAACGTAATACTTCATCTTTAGTGACATCCATCACTTCCCTATTTTTAGAGACCTTTTTAGACTGGCTTGCATGACGAATTTTCCAGCCTATTTTTTTACGCAGAAAGAGTGGTAAAAGATTAAAAACGAATTGTAATAGAGGGTTATGGATCAGCTTGCGCATTTTTTGATAATTTTTATCTGCTAAACAAAGTGTATCACCGTGTAAAATTAATGCTTTCTTACCGTACAAATTTATTTCACAGTGTTCAGGTAATAATTGCATTGCTGATTGTTTTGCATATTTTTTGCCAATCATAAAATCACGGTTACCATGAATGTAATACAGTAATATATTATTTTTCTTTGCATATTCTGACAGTTTAAGAGCAACTTCATTCATTAACGGAGTGCGCTCGTCATCCCCGATCCACACTTCAAATAAATCACCCAAAATATACAAGGTATCGACATTTTCAGTTTCATGTTGCAGAAACTGATAAAATGCCTGAGTTATTTGCGGGTGCTTTTCACTGAGATGCAAATCGGCGATGAAGAGTGTGCGCATAGAAGACACCAGTTAACCGTTAAACAACGGTAACACTTGTGATGACTACATCTTCGAGCGGAACATCCTGATGCACATAACCAGAGTTGCCCGTCGCCACATTTCTTATTTTATCAACAACATCGACTCCTTCAACAACTTGTGCAAATACGCAGTATCCCCAACCATCGGTCGTTTCCGATTTAAAATCTAAAAACTTGTTGTCGTTAAGATTAATAAAGAATTGTGCAGACGCAGAATGCGGCTCCATGGTTCTTGCCATAGCAACGGAATATTTGGTATTTGAAAGGCCGTTATTTGCTTCATTTTTTACCGGTTTATTGGTTGGTTTTTCTTCCATTCCAGCTGCAAAACCGCCACCTTGAATCATAAAACCATCGATAACACGATGGAAAATAGTATTGTCATAATGACCCGATTGTGCATATTTAATGAAGTTGGCAACGGTTTTAGGTGCCTTGTCTGCATTTAAATCAAGTTTAATATCACCAAAGTTTGTATGTAAAGTAATCATGTTTAGATCCTGTTTCTGAAAAAAGAATAAATCCCCTGAGGGTTTGCTTATATCATACCCTAAAGCATGAGATTGATTAAATACAAAGGGTGAATTTCTATTAATTGCAGGTTAGAATGCCCATTCTATAGTGATCACAATGGAAGCTCCATGTTAAAAATATACAACAGCTTAACGCGACAAAAAGAACTGTTTGAACCGCTCATCCCCGGAAAAGTTGGCATGTATGTGTGTGGTATCACTATTTATGATTATTGCCATATAGGTCATGGACGCACATTTGTGGCTTTTGATACTGTGGCGCGTTATTTGCGTTTTAGCGGATATGATCTTAATTATATTCGCAACATCACCGATGTCGATGACAAAATAATTAAACGCGCTGCTGAAAATAATGAAAGCTGTGAGCAACTAACCTCACGTTTTACCGATGCAATGCATCAAGATTTTGATGCGTTGTTTATGTTGCGCCCGGATCTTGAACCTCGGGTCACGGATCATATGCCCGAAGTTATCGCTATGATTGAAAAATTGATCGCCAAAGGGCACGCCTATGTAGCCGAAAACAGTGATGTTTTATTTGCAGTTGACAGTTTTAAAGAATACGGTCAATTAAGCGGTCAGAATTTGGAGATGTTACGGGCAGGCTCTCGCGTCGAAGTTGAAGAGAGTAAACGTAACCCCTTGGATTTTGTGCTTTGGAAAATGGCAAAACCCGCGGAGCCTTTTTGGACTTCGCCCTGGGGAAACGGTCGTCCCGGCTGGCATATTGAATGTTCTGCAATGAACCATAAACATCTTGGTGAAGTCTTTGATATCCACGGTGGTGGATCGGATCTGTCTTTCCCGCACCATGAAAATGAAATTGCACAATCCTGTTGTGCGCATCATGGTCAGTATGTAAATACCTGGATGCATTCGGGCATGGTGCAAGTAGACAAAGTTAAAATGTCGAAATCACTTAATAATTTTTTTACCATTAAAGATGTGTTAAATGTTTTTGATAGTGAGTCGGTCCGATACTTTTTGATTTCCGGACATTACCGTAGTCAGCTTAATTATTCTGAAGACAATTTAAAGCAGGCACGCGCCAGCCTGGAGCGTTTATACACTTCAATTCGTGATTTAACTTTTAATAAAGCGACGCCGTTAGATAAAAAAAATACGCATTATCAGAAATTTGTTAAAGCAATGAATGATGATTTTAATACGCCCGAGGCGTTAGCCGTATTGTTTGATCTTGCAAAAGAAATAAACCGTCTCAAACAGTCAGATATCAAGAAGGCATCTTTATCTGCGCGATTATTAGTGACACTTGCTAATGTGCTTGGTTTATTAAACCAGTCAGCAGAGCAGTTTTTGCAGGGTGATGAAACACAAGATGAAGTTGTCATGATCGAAGCACTGATCAAGCAACGTAATGATGCGCGAGCCAATAAAGATTGGGCGGCAGCGGATCAGGCTCGTGATAAACTGGCGGCATTAAAAATCGTTTTAGAAGACGGCCCTGGCGGCACGACCTGGCGTAAACAGTAAGCGTTTTTTAGTCCACCGGTAATTTTTACTGAAGCACCGTATTAATTTCACTAAGGCAGCAAATTTTACCTTTGCTGCCGGCCCTTTTTTATCTATTGGAGAGAAAATGGAATATTCTGTTCTGCTATTATTTGTCCCCACTTTTTTTGCTGTATCGGCGACACCGGGGTTGTGTATGACCCTGGCAATGACTTTGGGCATGACAATAGGCGTACGGAAAAGCCTGTGGATGATGGCTGGTGAATTAGTCGGAGTTGCGCTGGTAACCATTTCATCACTGATTGGCGTGGCAACTATTTTATTAGCCCGGCCGAATCTGTTTCTAGGGCTGAAATATCTGGGTGGCAGTTACCTTTTTTATCTGGGCATACAGATGTGGCGTTCGCGCGGTAAAATGGCGATTCCTGAAAATTTTTCGCAACAGGCTGATGTTAGCCGCAAGTCACTTATCACCCAAGGATTTGTTACCGCCATCGCCAATCCAAAAGGGTGGGCGTTTATGATTTCCTTATTACCCCCTTTTATTGATCCTGAGCTACCATTATATCCACAGGCGATGATTTTAGTGACCATCATATTGTGTTTTGAATTTGTCTGTTTATTGCTTTATGCAACGGGTGGACGTACTCTGCGACACCTTTTGCAGCAACGTGGTAATGTTATTCTGATGAATAGAATTGCCGGTAGCTTAATGCTCTGTGTCGGTATTTGGTTGGTATTTACTTAACTTTTTTGTTTAAAAAAGTGACTCAAGTGGTTGTTATTAAGATAGGGGGTAATGATGGATAATATCGGCTGTAAAGTGATTGTGTCAGGAACAGTACAAGCGGTTGGTTTCCGATATTTTACCCGTGAGCAAGCGCGTTTGTATAATCTTATGGGGCATGCAAAAAACCTGCAATGCGGTGATGTTGAAGTGGTTATCTATGGCTCGCGTGAAAAAATAGCCAAAATGCTAAAATGGCTTGAAAAAGGGCCCAAAACGGCACGTGTCACTGATATTACTGTCAGTGAAATCCCTTATCGAAAAAGCAATGATTTTGTCACTTGCTAGGCCTGTTTATTTTTAAAATCCTTTAACACAATCTCTAAAGCATCTAAAATCACTTGTTTGTCAATTTTATTTTCTTCTAATAGCTGTATTAAATCAACGGCTAGTTGTACCGATTGCGGTTCATTTTTCAGAAGGGGATTATCTTCACTCATCACTGATATCCTTCAATTTAAACTCTAACATTTGCGTATAGCTAGTACACTTTTGATAACGCCCTTTTAAGACCTCAATTTTTTCTTTAATAGCTGTTTTTTGTTGTTCCTCTGAATTGATAATCAACTCTTCCTGTTCTGCAATCATGTTTAATAAACGCTCTTCATAGTGATATTGTTTCTGTAACTGCTGGTAAATATTTTCTTTAATGGAGGAATAGGATTTATATAATACATCGGCTTTCCCCTTTTCTAAGCTTTGTACCAGTTGTAATAATACTTGGAATTGATCAATAAAAAGTGTGCATTCAAATGCGATCAGCGTTTCGGGAAGGTTTTTATCCAGTGCATTCTGTAATGACTGAACGGTATGCGCTATTTGTTCGATGTAGCCTAACAGTGTGAGGCAACGCTTTGGAAATATGTGCACTTCAAAAACAAAACATTTGTTTTCTGTTTGCCGAATAGATCCATCCAGCACTTTACATCTTTTACTTAACGCGTTTAATTGTTTATCTAATTGCTCTATTGGTAAATTCTTTGAACTTAACTGAACCATGCGTCGTACCCTAATTTAATGGCCATTATCACCACAATTAATATGAAAATTGGGCGTATGAATTTAGCGCCATAACGAATTGCAGAATGAGCCCCTATGTATGCGCCAAGCATCAAACATGCGCCCATTGTTAAACCAATCAACCAGTCTACTTGACCGAAACAGATGAAGACTAAGAGGGAGGTTAAATTACTGGTGAAATTCATCGCCTTGGCAATGCCGCTAGACAGCAAAATGTTGAGTTTATAAAGACGCATATTGGAAATCACCCAAAATGCCCCGGTCCCCGGACCGGAGGAACCATCGTAAAAGCCTAGCAAAAATCCTTGAACTATCTGTTTGATACGAAAAATAGATTTATTCTCAGGCAGTTGATGATTATCAACATCATGAATCTGATTTAATAATGTATAAATAGCGACAATTAAAATAATAATAGGCAGGGTTTTTTCTAGCCACTGGGTATCAATAAAATTAACAAAAACAGTGCCAAGAAAGGCACCTATTAAGGTACTGTAGAAACTATTTCGCCAAAATTGCGGATTAAATAATTGTTTTCTGAAGTAAGTATAAGATGCGGTACCCGAAGAAAAACAAGCAGATAATTTATTTGTGCCAAGGGTTAAATGCGCAGGTAAACCTAAGCTCAATAATGTCGGCACCGTCAGCATACCTCCTCCGCCAACGACCGCATCAATAAAACCTGCGATTAAGCCGACAAAAATAAGTAAAGCCCAAGTGCTGGGGTCGAAAAAAATTTCAGTCATTAATCTTTATTCTCAAATTCAACAGCAAAAGGGGGGAGCGCATCAAGTAAACCTTTCCCGTAACGTTTTGTTTTGACTCTTTTATCCAAAATGACAATTTGCCCGGTATCGTTTTCTTTTCTGATCAACCGTCCGCAGGACTGGATCAGTTTTTTACTTGTTTCGGGAATTGAAAGCTGCATAAAAGGGTTGCCACCCTGGGATTTTATCCACTCAGAATGCGCTTCTTCGACGGGGGAGTTTGGCACAGCGAAAGGTAATTTGGTAATAATCAAGTTGGTTAAATAATGGCCGGGTAAATCCAGCCCCTCGGATAATCCGCCGGTACCGAAGATAATACTTGTTTTGCCTTGATCACAGCGCTGTTTATGTGTTTCTATAAGTTTACTGCGCGATAAAACCCCTTGTATTAATAAAGCCTCTTTAAATTTTTTATTGAGTTTATCGGCTACCAAATTCATTTGCCAGTAAGATGCAAATAAAACCAAATTACCCTCTTGATCGCGCAAATAATTTTCTATTTTTTCAAGCAGTTCATCATCAAAACCCGCTTGGGTCGGGTCGTATTCCATATCGGCTATGATTAAAGGGATGTCCGGATAATTAAAAGGTGACTTTAAGCGCAGGTATTGTGTGCCGTCATTACTTTTTAACCCGCTTTGACGCTTAAAGTATTCAAAATTATTCAGTGAGGTCAGCGTGGCTGAGCATAAAATTACCCCAGCGGCCTGTGACCAAAACATATGCTCTAATATCCCGCCGACCTCTATCGGTGAAGCATTTAAATAAATCTCCGGTTTATCTATTTCAGCCCATACTGCGATGGGGGCTTGCTTAGTGGCTCTTTCTTTGGTCAGCATCACCCAAAGAGTATGCATGTTTTCCAGACGTTGCTGGAAAAATCCCAATTCAATCATTAAAGGTTCAACATCTTTGGTTTTAACATTACCGTCTTTGATTTCTTCACTGATAATATTGGCCAGTTTATTTAAAGCAGATAAACATTTTTTACTTTCATCTTTTAAATTACAGGCGTTGATATGTAAAGATTCGGGTAATTCGCCCAATGCAAATCGGTATTGATTTGATTCATTAAAGTAGCTTGGGTTATTGTTAAAAAATAACTCCACAATTTTCAGCTCCTTTATTATTTCTTGTGCGCTTTCGAGCATATTAATACCCGGTGTGATAGTGGTGTGGCGTTTAATGAGTTTATTGATATGTTGGCTTAGCTGGTTGATTTTTTTAAGCCAATCTTGACTGCCCTTAATGCTGGCACGCGCACTGGAAAAGTCGCGTGATATTTTGGGCAGGTGATGGGCTTCGTCTAAGACATAAAAACAGTTATCTGGTTCGGGTAAAATAATCCCCCCGCCGAGCTCCAGATCGGCCAACAGTAATGCGTGGTTTACAACGATAACGTCGGCTTTATTAATATTATCTCTAGCACGATGAAAAGGACACTGGCGATGATTCGACAGGGCGCGTTTACAGCTAAATTTATCGGAAACAATCTGTTGCCAGACGCGATTTGCAATGGGCGTCGGCCAACTGTCGCGATCACCTAACCATTTACCCGCAAGATAAGCGCTGTGCAGACGTGTTAGTAATTCCTGATCACCGGCTTGGGGTTTCTCAGTAAATAAAACTTGTTGATCGGTGCTTTGCTGAGTGCTGAACAGTTTATGTTCGCAGCAATAACGCTGACGTCCTTTGGCGAGGGTAAAGGTGAATTTAAATTCACTATGGCGCAAAAAAAAGGGCAGATCCTTATGCATTAATTGCTCTTGCAGGGTGATAGTCGCCGTTGAAATAATGAGTTTTTTGTTGGCCTGTTGCGCGACGGGTAGCGCGGCGAGTATATAAGCTAAAGACTTGCCAATCCCGGTACCTGCCTCTGCAACCAATATGCGCCGTGATTTATCATATTCACCCGCGAGTACTTTGGCTATCTCAGCAACCAGATAATTCTGCGCTTTACGTTTTGAGAAATGCGGCAAGGCCTGGGTAATAAGGTCATAACCTGCCCGGATCTTTGTTTTTAGGGAATCTGGAAGCATATATTTCGCGGTTAAAGTAAAAAAAGTATTTTAACAAAAATATCGCCACTAAACAGAATTTCTATCATACTTTTCTGGCGTTATTTAGTCATAGATCTTATAACCGATTATTAATGAGCCAATTAGGAGATGTATAGTTATACTGTAAAATAAGGTATAACTAAGAAAGTAATTAACGACAATAGATCTGTTTATGATTAATAAATCAGATTTACTGTCTCTTTTCACATTTATTTCCTTATTAAATGAATGCGATTTTTTAAAACTAGCTCCGAGCTTAATCAAACTAAGTTTCCTTTTTAAGGTAAATAAGTCTGTTAAGCCGCTTGTCTGACATTTTGGTCAGTGCAAGAAGGGTAAAGAGAGAAATGTCTTTGCCTCCCGTATTTGGAAAGGAACTTAAGATG
>JBLIEH010000026.1:0-11515 GCA_047632875.1 Psychromonas sp.
GTAATGTTTGATCTTTGTAAATTTGAGCATATCTCCATTTTTTACTTCAATGCGTTTAAATTGTGTAAAACGCCATAAAATAATTAATATCACACACACAGCAAAATAAGATAACCACAAGCTTAAACTGAGTACCGACAAAGGATCCCATAATAAAATTATAAAAAGAGTCAGGCCTAATAGGTCGATTAAACTGCACTTACGTTTCATTGATAAAATAAAAACAGCCACCAATAACATTAAAAATGCACGCTGAGTCGGTAAGGAGAAACCGGCTAAATAAGCATACAAAAATGCCCCGAGTAATGCCGCTAAGCTCGCAAATCGCCAAGAAAACCAGCCAAGGTATTTGTTTGGGAAAAAAGACTGAGTAATATAAGCCACGCACAAATAAATACAGGAAAAAAATAGGCTAATATGTAAACCTGAAATAGCGAACAGATGGCTGATCCCCAGCTGTTGAATTAATACTTTTTGTGCTGCGGTTATTAATGATTTATCTGCAAAAGACAAGGCTAAGATAGCGCCCTGATTCTTTAAAGCGTCGGACAGATTTGACACTCTTTCATATAAATAAGCTCTTAAGGAAAAAGCCGCGTTTTGCTGCCTTATATGCGATTTTATAATAGCCTGGTAAGCAATATGTTCAGAATACTTGTATTTTTGCTGGTCAAATCCTGCCGGATTAGCACGTCCATAAATAGGTTTAAAACGCACCATAAAAAGGTGTTTTTCGTTCTCCTGTACTTTTACTGTCGGTGCGTACCAACGCATTTCCAATAAAGGAGCATAATTTAAGTGATGCCCATCAAGTTCAACTAATTTGGCGCGAAAATATCCTTTATTTTGATCACTGATTAATGATTTAATTTGTACAACTATGCTATGGTTTAGCCCATCTACAGAAGCCTGTAGAGGGGCTGAATTTGAAAAGGGGAAATTAGTAACGGGTTGAAAAGCAAAAAAACTTCCCGTTAATGCTAAAGAAGTATAAAGTGAAAAATAAACTGCACAAAATGGGATCACCGCAAGCATACGCAGGCGCGGTATCAACATTAAAGCTATAAATAAAGCGCTGCAAAATATTATCTCATTATTGTCTAATAAGCGTTGCCAAAACAGGCTCGATATAAAAACAATAATTGACAGCCACAAGAATAGACGCATTGTCATCCGAATTCATTGAAGTAAACCTTAATTATATGCCAAAAAAATTTCTTAAACGTTTTACTCCAAAACCTGAAACGCTAAAAGCACATCCTCACCTTAAGCATTTTGGAGAAACGCTGCATAATCCCAACCTATGGCACTTAAACCGTCGCAGTGCAGCTGGCGCCGTCGCCGTTGGTCTATTTTGTGCCTGGATCCCCATTCCTTTCCAGATGATCTTAGCCGCCGCTATCGCTATTATATTTTCGGTTAATCTGCCTTTATCCGTTTCCTTAGTTTGGCTTTCAAACCCTTTGACTATGGGACCATTATTTTATGCTGCTTACCGTTTAGGTGCCTTTATTATGCACCTACCAGTGCAGAAATTTCACTTTGAATTATCTTTTAGTTGGTTATACCAGACTTTTGAAACCATCGCCCCGCCACTGTTTTTAGGTGCATTGCTCCTTGGTAGCATAAGTGCATTTTTGGGGTACTTCCTATTTCGTGCTTTTTGGCGTTTTACTGTTACCAAAAAATGGCAACGCAGAAATAAAAAATAAACCCGGTAATGTAGCACCCCGGCTAATAGCAAATGTATTAAAGATGTGATCTTATACCAATTCCACTAATTAAGTGATCTATTTAGGCACCGGAAAAACTCATGAAAGCAAGGCATTGATTGCAGTAACTAGTTGTTCTAATTATAAAATCAATAACGTAGCTAGCATGTGTTTTAACACGCATAAATGAGCAGAAAATTAATGGATTTGGTATTACATTACGTAGCTAAATCATTGATCACCTCATTAATTCTTTTGGTATAACTGACGCTGAAGAAATCAGGCAGAATATACAAATAAGCGAGTAGATTCGCAGAGCAATAAAAAAGGCTGAGCAATTAATTGCTCAGCCTTTTATATTTATCACCTAACCCTTTATTAATCACTTAATAAAGGGTATTAAATTGTGCTTGTAAAATTAACCGTTGATACGCTTATGTAACTCTTGTACCGAGTTGACCGTCGCGTCAGGGGCCGTTGGATCTGCACCATGCGCCTGGCATGTTGCAAAGGCACCGTTCAGCGTAGTGGTGTAGTTTACTTTGTAACGTAGCGCTGCACGACGCAGTTGACGTGAATCTTCGATAGCAACACGACCTTCAGTGGTATTCACCATGTAGGTATATTCGCCATTCTTAGTACGGTCCAGAATGTGCGGACGCCCTTCATGTACTTTATTCACAAGTCGCGCGTTAATACCGGCCTCTTGTAATATAATCATAGTGCCATGTGTCGCATCAATCTCATATCCAAGATCGACCAAATTTTTAGCCAGTTTTGCGACGCGTTTTTTATCACTGTTACGCACAGAGAGTAATGCTCGATCGATAATCGGAACATCTTTAATCGAACCAAGTTCCGCTTTTGCATAAGCTTCTGCAAAGGTATCACCTGCCCCCATCACTTCACCCGTACTGCGCATTTCAGGCCCTAAAATAGGATCTGAACCAGGGAATTTATTAAAGGGTAAAACCACTTCTTTTACTGAATAGTATGGTGGGATAACTTCTTTGGTTACGCCAAGCTCTTTCAGTGTTTTGCCGGCCATCACGCTTGCGCCAATTTTCGCAATGGGCACACCTGTCGCTTTAGAAACGAAGGGCACGGTACGTGCAGCACGCGGGTTAACCTCAATCATATAAACTTCGTTATCTTTCACCGCAAGCTGGGTATTCATCAGACCAATAACACCCAGTTCTAATGCAAGAGCGCGAATGTGACCTCGTATCTCATCTTGGATTTCTGCACTTAGCGTGTAAGCCGGTAATGAACATGCCGAGTCACCCGAGTGAACACCCGCTTGCTCGATATGCTCCATAATACCGCCAATAACCACGTCGGTTCCGTCACAGATACAATCGATATCAACTTCGATTGCGTCATCGAGGAAACGATCCAGCAGTACCGGTGATTCGTTAGAGACACTGACTGCGTCTTTAAAGTAACGGCGTAAATCAACTTCATCATAAACGATTTCCATTGCCCGACCACCTAATACGTAGGATGGACGAACGACCAGCGGGTAACCTATCTGTTTGGCTGATTCAACCGCCTGCTCAAGTGTGGTGACAGTATCATTTTCAGGCTGTTTAAGGCCTAAACGATCAACCACTTGTTGGAAACGCTCACGGTCTTCGGCGCGATCAATGGCTTCTGGTGAAGTACCGATAATGGGGACACCGGCAGCTTCCAATGCACGTGCCAGTTTTAGCGGCGTTTGGCCACCGTACTGCACTATCACGCCTTTGGGTTTTTCAACGCGCACGATTTCAAGTACATCTTCCAGCGTAATAGGCTCGAAGTAGAGACGATCCGAGGTATCAAAATCTGTCGATACGGTTTCAGGATTACAGTTAACCATAATGGTTTCATAACCGTCAGCGCGCATTGCCATAGCAGCGTGTACACAACAGTAATCAAATTCGATACCTTGACCGATGCGGTTAGGACCACCGCCGATGATCATGATTTTTTCATTATCCGTTGGGTTAGCTTCACACTCTTCATCATAGGTCGAGTACATGTAGGCTGTGTCTGAAGAGAACTCTGCAGCACAAGTATCGACACGTTTGTAAACCGGGTGCAGGTCAA
This sequence comes from Psychromonas sp., assembly GCA_047632875.1. Lineage (GTDB taxonomy): Bacteria > Pseudomonadota > Gammaproteobacteria > Enterobacterales > Psychromonadaceae > Psychromonas. The sequence goes on from JBLIEH010000026.1 coordinate 3,804, forward strand.
AATGTTCACGCAGTTTACGGATTTCAGTTTCAGTAACACCGACCACAGTCGCGATACGGCTGTCGGCAAAACCTTTACGTTTTAGACGTTTAAGCACTGCTTTGTCTAAACCGCGTAAACCGCCTTCAGCGATCTTAGCTTCTTCAAGAATCAAGTCTTCAATCTGTACCAGGAACCATTTATCAATCATAGTAATGGCATAAATTTCATCTACAGTCATCCCTAAACGGAATGCATCACCGATATACCAGATACGCTCAGCACCGGCCTCACGCAGTTCGTATAAGACTTTTTCTTTTGCGCCGGGATCATTTAAATCAACCATAGGGCTGAAACCGTCAGCGCCTACTTCCAGACCGCGAAGTGCTTTTTGTAATGATTCCTGCTGATTACGGCCGATTGCCATGACTTCACCAACAGATTTCATCTGCGTAGTAAGACGGTCATTTGAGTTGGCAAATTTTTCAAAGTTAAAACGCGGGATCTTAGTAACAACGTAATCTATAGTCGGCTCAAAGGATGCTGGTGTTTTACCGCCGGTGATATCATTCTGCAGCTCATCTAAGGTGTAACCAATCGCCAGTTTTGCCGCGATACGCGCAATCGGGAAACCGGTGGCTTTTGATGCAAGCGCAGATGAACGTGATACCCGCGGGTTCATTTCAATAAGGACCATCCGGCCGTCTTCCGGGTTAATACCAAACTGTACGTTTGAGCCCCCGGTTTCAACACCAATTTCACGTAGTACAGCCAGCGATGCATTACGCATTAATTGGTATTCTTTGTCGGTTAATGTCTGCGCAGGAGCAACGGTAATTGAATCCCCCGTATGAATACCCATAGGATCAAAGTTTTCAATCGCACAAACGATAATACAGTTATCATTCTTGTCACGAACCACTTCCATCTCATACTCTTTCCAACCGATTAATGATTCATCGATTAACAGCTCGGTAGTAGGAGAAAGATCCAGACCGTTGGTACAGATCTCGTCAAATTCTTCTTTGTTGTAGGCGATACCGCCGCCTGTTCCGCCCATAGTGAAAGAAGGACGGATAATACAGGGGAAACCGACCATGTCTAACACGGCGTAGGCTTCATCCATATTATGTGCGATCCCGGCACGCGGACATTCAAGGCCGATTTTTTTCATGGCCGTATCAAAGCGGCTACGATCTTCCGCTTTATCGATAGCGTCAGCCGTTGCGCCGATCATTTCCACGTTGTATTTAGCTAATATGCCTTTCGCTTCTAACTCAAGCGCACAGTTTAATGCTGTTTGTCCGCCCATTGTCGGTAGCACCGCACAGGGACGTTCTTTGGCAATAATTTTTTCAACAACCTGCCAATGAATCGGTTCGATGTAGGTTGCATCCGCCATTTCAGGATCGGTCATGATGGTTGCAGGGTTAGAGTTAACCAGGACAACACGGTAACCTTCTTCTTTTAAAGCTTTACATGCTTGTGCGCCCGAGTAATCAAACTCACAAGCTTGGCCAATAATAATCGGCCCGGCGCCAATGATTAGGATAGTTTTTAAGTCATTACGTTTTGGCATCTGAAATTTACCTTTATATTCGGAGTTCTGTTATCTGATTAACTAGGCTTTTTTGTACGCTTCAATCAATTCAATAAAGCGATTAAATAATGGCGCAGCATCATGCGGACCCGGACTTGCTTCAGGATGGCCTTGGAAACTAAATGCGGGTTTATCAGTACGTGCCATACCTTGCAGTGAACCATCAAACAATGAAACATGCGTGGCACGTAAGTTATTCGGTAATGACGATTGATCAGCGGCAAAACCATGATTTTGGCTGGTAATCATAACTACATTACGATCTAAATCTTTTACCGGGTGGTTGGCACCATGATGACCGAATTTCATTTTCGATGTTGTTGCACCGCTTGCCAAAGCAAGCAGCTGATGGCCTAAACAGATACCAAAGACGGGAATTTCTGTTTCTAAGATTTCCTGGATGGCGGTAATCGCATAGGTACAAGGCTCCGGATCGCCCGGGCCATTTGACAGGAATATGCCGTCGGGGTTCATTGCGAAGACATCACTTGCGGAGGTTTGTGCCGGCACAACCGTGACGCGGCAACCGCGATCAACCAACATGCGTAAAATATTACGTTTAACACCATAATCATAAGCGACAACATGGTATTTCGAATCGGTCGCGTCGGCAGGTAATCCGCCGGTCAGTGTCCAGCTACCCTGTGCCCAATTATAGGCTTCAGAGGTGGTCACTTCTTTCGCCAAATCCATTCCCTTAAGACCGGGAAAGGCTTTGGCTTGAGCTAAAGCAAGCGCTTGATCGAGGTTTTCACCGGCAATAATACAACCCGCTTGTGCGCCCTTTTCACGTAAAATACGGGTTAGTTTGCGTGTATCAATTTCAGCAATAGCGACAATGTTATGTGCTTTTAAATAATCACTTAAACCGAGTTGATTACGGAAATTACTTGCAAGCAGTGGTAAATCGCGAATCACCAAACCACAGGCATGGATAGACGTTGATTCTTCGTCTTGGTTATTTGTTCCGGTATTTCCGATATGAGGGTAGGTTAATGTAACAATTTGGCGTGCGTAGGATGGATCTGTCAGAATTTCTTGGTAACCCGTCATTGACGTGTTAAAAACAACCTCACCGATGGAACTACCATCAGCACCGATTGAGATACCTTCAAATACAGTTCCATCTTCCAATACCAATATGGCAGAATGACTCAAAATAACCTCCGTAGGGAAATAAAAATAAATTTATTGATATTCGGAGGGAAATAATGTTTTTCCCACCAAATAATCATAAACTTTGGCAAATTGGCGACATTTTATAGATCTTCAGCACAATTAACCAATGAAATTTTGGATTCACGGAAAAAAAAACAACCGCTAAATGATTCGCATCAGGAGCATAATAAATGGCTAAGTCAATAGCCATTTTACCGGGATAGAAAGGCCAATTTACAAAAAGACCATTTTGGTAATTTCACCCCCCTTTCTGGCGGAGGAATAAAATCAACCCAATACTTGAATTAGGGCCAGGGTGGCAGGCAAAGTAGCGATAAGCATCACAACCAGAAAACCTAAAAAATAACGAATTGAATATGGGTCTTTAAAATTTTCTTCTGACACTGTCACTTCCTTCTGGGGTTAAATATGTTAATCTTATTGATCTAAATCAATTTAAGTATACCCCGAACGGCCCTGGATTAGCAGTAACTAATTCCGAATTATTTTTTAAAATAGGATCTTTTATGCAAGCCTTACAGTCAACAACAGCTTCCCCCGTTTGGTCTTACTTTGCGACTATTTGCTCTATCCCGCACCCTTCTAAACACGAGCGACAACTTGCTGATTGGATAATTAATTGGGCAAAAGAAAAAAACATAAGCTGTGTACAAGATGAAATTGGTAATCTGATATTAAAAAAAGCCGCAAGTAAGGGCTATGAAAATAACACCGCTATTATTCTTCAGGCACACCTTGATATGGTGGCGCAAAAAAACAACGATATTGACCACGATTTCTTAACCGATGCCATCAAACCCATCATTGAGGGTGAATGGTTACGCGCCGACAATACATCATTGGGCGCAGATAACGGCATCGGCATGGCAGCTTGTTTAGCAGTATTGGCTGACAACACACTGCAACATGGCCCGCTTGAGGTGCTTTTAACCAGCGACGAAGAGTCTGGCATGACCGGCGCATTTGGCCTGAAAGCGGATGCACTGCAGGGGAAGATCCTGCTTAATACGGACTCTGAACAAGAGGGTGAACTTTTTGTGGGTTGTGCCGGCGGCGTTAACGTGAGTGTTACGCTCCCTTATGAAATAATGGAAAGTGAACCAGACGCCAGTGCGTTTGAAATTGTTCTGTCCGGCCTCAAGGGAGGACATTCCGGTTGTGATATTAATTTGGGCCGCGCAAACGCCATAAAAACACTGGTATCTGTCTTAAACAACCTGGAGGGTGTTCCATTCCACCTTGCCTATTTTGAAGGAGGCAGTTTACGCAATGCGATTCCACGAGAAGCGCACTGCGTCATTGTTTGTGACTCTCAGTATCAAAATAGCGTAGAAATAATCATCAATACCCTGCAGCAAAAGCTGCGCAGTCAATTTCAAGCCTTTGAGCCTAATTTAGTGCTTGCGGTGAAATCCTGCACCCTGCCAAATTTCATTTTAACCCATAAAAGCCAGGCTAATTTATTAACCAGTCTGACCCATTGTGATAATGGTGTATTCAGTATGGATAATGATTTTTCTGATGTAGTGCAAACCTCATCAAATTTAGGCGTTGTTGCACAAAACAGAAACAACCGTGGCGTTTTTGATATTCAGGTATTAGTACGTTCACAGGTTGAGCAAGAAAAACAAACACAAGCGCAAAAAATTGCGGAGCAGTTTCAACAACATGCTGCAACGGTTTATTTGACTGGTAACTATCCCGGTTGGACGCCAAACACTCACTCAGCAATTTATAAAACAATGGAAAAACAATATCTTGACCTCTTTGGTAAACAACCCAAAGCCATGGTGATTCATGCCGGATTAGAATGTGGTTTATTTAGTGATCACTATCCACAATGGGATATGATCTCATTCGGTCCGACCATTAAATTTCCCCATAGCCCGGATGAAAAAGTGCAGATCAACAGTGTTGATAAATTTTGGCAATTACTGCTGTCAACATTAAAAGCGATTGATTAATCTCCGTTAAACCTTTAACTAACGATTTATGATCAATAATCCATATTATAAAAAGGCGGGTAAAGCGCATGCCGGCCTAAACTTTCAACAATAATAGGAGCAGAAGCAGCTCTAGTGTGTTTTTGAAATTAAGACAACAACACTGTGAGCATTCACCTTATAATGCGACGCGTTATGGACTATTTCTTCCCCCGTTGCAGTGATATCTGCAGGAGAAGACAAGAATGTATCAATAGCGCGGTACCACTTCTCCCCTTCAATCTCTGGCAATTCAAATTCAAGTCCCTCCCAGTACATATTAAACATAATATGTAAATCTTCCCCGTCTTCCCTTGCGCCCAGTGTCATTGCTAACGCCAACCCGCTTGTGTCATACCAACCCGGTTTATTCAGTTCACAACCATGCCATGATATATCCGATAATCCGTGTTTATTTATTTCACCATCGTAATATCTATTTCGAAATAAACGCGGGTGAGCTTTGCGAAAAGCGATCAGTCGTTGCCAGAACTGCAGCATCGACCTATTGGTATTAACGTCCTGCCAATTGAACCAGGAGAGTTTATTATCCTGACAATAAGCATTATTGTTACCCTGTTGAGTTCGGCAAATTTCATCGCCAGCTACAAACATAGGGACGCCTTTGGATAACATTAAAATGGCGGCAAAATTTTTGATTTGTCGCGCGCGCAACCGGTTAATTTGCGGATCATCGGTTATGCCCTCAACACCACAATTCCAACTTCTGTTATTGTCGACACCATCACGGTTATTTTCTCCATTTCCCAGATTGTGTTTATGGTTATAAGAAACAAGATCATTAAGGGTAAAGCCATCATGGGAATTAATAAAATTGATACTATTACTGGGTAACTCAAATTGTTCCTGGTAAAGATCGGCACTGCCGGTAATGCGCCTGGCAAAGGTACCCAGCATACCCGCTTTACCGCGCACAAAATCACGCAGATCATCACGATAAAGTCCGTTCCACTCTGCCCAACGATGTCCGGGGAAAGAGCCCACCAGATAGCCACCCTGCGCATCCCAAGCCTCGGCAATCACCTTGGTTTCGGCTAATTTTTCAGATAATTCGATGGCCCAAACAACGGGGGGATTAGCAATCAGGTTACCGTCATCGCCACGCGCTAAAATAGTGCCTTCATCAAAACGAAAACCATCAACGTGCATATCGCGCACCCAATACTCTAAGCAATCAACAATAAATTTTTCACCAATAGGATGGTTGCATTTAAAGGTATTACCGCATCCGGAATAATGACAGTAAAAATTATTCTGTTTATCCATTAAAAAATAATAGCTGTCATTAGCAAAACCTTTAAAAGAATAAACAGGTCCCTGATGATCACCTTCATCGGTATGGTTAAAAACAACATCCAGAATGACACTGATATCAGCGCGGTGCAGCGCTTTAACCAAGTCTCTAAATTCATCAAGGTGGTTACCTTCTTGTGGATTGACACAATATCCCGAATGAGGCGCAAAAAATTAATGGTGCTGTATCCCCAATAATTACTTAATTTATTGCCGTTAAAATAACGCACCTCAGAATTTTCAAATTCAAAGACGGGTAACAACTCTATCGCCGTAATACCCAATGCTGTTAAATAGGGTATTTTTTATATTATGCCCGCATAGGTACCCGGATTTTTTACCCCGGAGCTAGGTGATTTAGTAAATCCGCCGACATTCATCCCATAAATAATGCTCTCATTAAGGCGATGGTTAGGAGGGCTATCACCTTGCCAGTCATAATCCGTTAGCTTGAGTACGCAACTGCGCATCGAAGTATGCAGATTATCACCCGCTTTGCAGGCATCATTGCGCTTGCATAAACTGCAGCTAATACCTTTTGAGTAGGGATCGATTAATACTTCTTGCGGATCAAAAATTAGCCCGTTTTCAGGTTGAAATGGGCCGCCAACACGGTAGCATAGTGGTTTTTTCCCGGTAAACCTTTTACAAAAACATGCCAAAAATAAAAACTGCGATGGATCAGGGGATCAAATAGAATAATCTCGAAAGGTTCAAGCGCATCATGCTGGTCAAACAGAAGCAACTCGACTGAGGTTGCGCGTTCATCACAATAGAGGCAAAAATTAACTCCCTCATCTTCCACCGTCGCACCGATCGGGTGAGTTTTACCTGGCAGTAATTCGTACATTCCGAAACTCTTTATGTGACTAAAGTGTTGTAGTCAATAATGGGTATTAATCAATGGCCCTGTTGCGCAACACTGCTGCTGTAATTAAAAGGATCACAGCAACAGTCAAAAGGAACAGAAACTCATTAACATATAAAATGGATCACAAAAACCCGGATTGTTATAACAGTGTTATTAACAGATTGAGTGAAATGCTACTGCTGAAATCCCTTCATATATTGCTGCATCAGCGCAAGATGTTCTGCCATTAAAGTATTAGCTTGTTCTTTCTGCGCTTCCGTTAACACTTGAAACGCCTGATGACGTGCTTTTAACATCTGCATTTGGCGATCAACCATTAAAGTCTGATGTTTGCTTATCATTTCACGTGCTTTAGATTCGTTAAAAGCGGGGCTATTTAACAGTGCTTGTGATTCTGCCATATGGGCTTGCATGCTGGTCATCATATTTTGCTCATTTCCCGCTGAAGCCATAGCCGTTGTCATAATGGATTGAATTTTCTGCTGCTGCTCAGTTGTCAGGTTTAATTGTGAAAACATCATGCCGCCAGTCATCATGCCGCCAGTCATCATGCCGCCAGTCATCATGCCACCAGTCATCATGCCACCAGTCATCATGCCGCCAGGCATCATGCCGCCAGTCATCATGCCGCCATGCATCATGCCACCAGGCATCATGCCGCCAGTCATCATACCGCCGGAATTATTTTGCATATTTCCGTGCGCCTGACTCACAGAAATATTGGCAAAAGTAAGGCCAATCGCCAATGCCATTATGCTAAGTGTTTTATTGTTCATCTTATGCTCCC
>JBLIEH010000027.1:0-11321 GCA_047632875.1 Psychromonas sp.
TTAAATTTAAAGCCTTTACCCAGTGGTTACACAGCCAATATGCATAAACGAAAATATCAATTGAGCTCGGTAATTAGAGAAGGCGGGCTTGTAAATTACGTATAAAGGTTTACAAAAAAAAGAGTGATCGGCAATTTTTTAACTGCTACTAAAATTCAGTTTCCTATATTGTCCCGGAGGCATACTAATAGATTTTTTAAAGCGCTTAGAAAAATTAAAAACATCTTTATATCCGACTTGCTCGGCTATTTGCTCTATCGACCAATTTGTATGGGTCAGTAGATATTTTGCCCGTTCCATACGTAAAAATATCAAATATTGAAGCGGGCTTTTACCGTGATGTTTTTGAAATAACCGATGTAAGTGTGATTCTGAATAATGGATTAATTGCGTCATTTCTTTGATTGACCAGTCAAAGTGTAAGCGTTTTTCAAAATCCCCTATCAATTGCTTAATCCGCTGATGTTCAACTGAGTTAGGGAAATGTGCGCTTAAGGTTTCTTTTAAATGATAGGATAACTGTTTCATGGGAGATTCCCTTAAAACTTGATTTCGTTCGTAATAAATCAAACTTAACAGATGAAAAAGTTGTCTTGTGCTATCGCAACCTGATACCGAGGGACGATCAATACAAAGATCATTCCAGCGGGCACAATCATTTAAATCAAACCAAACCATCGACCAATGAGGAACCTTTAATTCAATTAAAAAGGGCTGGTGGGCAGGTAAAATGATTAAGTTACCTTTTTCTACCCTTTGATGCCCGGATTCGGTATAAAGATCAAGACTGCCCTGGACGCCATAGAGAATAGTGTGGCAAAGCGGATCACTGCGTCCAACACGATAATGCCCAGCTAAGTCAGAAACACCTGATATTGTTATATCGAGTTCAGCCAATTCCGGTACTTTTTTACATTCAACGAAACGTTCATCACATCCGGGACCAATTTCAAGAACATCTTTCCATTCTAGTGCCATTTAATACCTATAAATAATGCCCGATGAGAGTTTTGGATAAAAATAGGGTAGCTTATTCCATAACCTATAACCAAACTATAGATTAATATCTATCCAATAGTGAGAGAAAACCTGCAGTTTTCATTTACCACAACAATCATTGCTAACAGATAATAAATGACTAGGATAAGATCATGACAAATATTGAAATATTAGGCTTTGCCTCGGCTTTCTTAACAACCTCTTCATTTCTTCCCCAAGCTATTCAGGTAATAAAAACCAGAGATACCGGGTCATTATCTTTAGCTATGTATAGCATCTTCACCTTAGGTGTGGCTTTTTGGCTGGCATACGGTTTAATTAAGCAAGATAAAGCGATGATAGTTGCCAACATAATCACACTTATACTGGCGGCAACTATTTTGTCGATTAAAATTTATAATGAGTACTTTGGAAAAAAAAATAAAGCGATGGCAGAATAATAATAGTGATAGGATTTTGGGCTGTTTTAGTTTTTGATTTTATTAATAAGTTTGAGTTACTGACCACTTTGTGGCTTATCAGGTTTATTTATATGAACTGTTATCATAGTTTGTATTTATCAAAATACCCCGAAAAAGCTCTTCCAGTAATTTCCTATGCTTAAAATAGGTACTGTAGTGCGCAACGTAAGGTCTTTGTGATTAGCCCCTATTTATTGAAAAACTGGATACAAAAATACCGACCAATCATGGCTCTTTCTTTCCTTTATATAACCATCACTAGTGCCTCAAACTCGTTAACGCGGGTCAACGGCAGGTGACTATTTCAAGTACAGATGCTAGCCGTAAGGCAATAATTATTCTAGACAGAAAATTGGATAGGAGGGTCTTTGCAACTGAGCTTCCTGCTATCAATTTTTCCTATGCAATACTTTATTAGTGCTATTAATATCAATTTAGCGACCTGACTCGAATGATAAGTAACCACCTCCGAAAGGCTTAGCAATTGGCTATTTTGCAACCAAACCATAGGGTAAAGATGAAAAAACATCTGGTTGTCTGCTGATAGTCGGCGCTTGATGGGGACCTCGCCAGTCGAGCAACATAATCGCCAGAACATTACGGTGTTCACTGGATGATAAGGTTACATCTCCGGTAATAGAAGGGACCAAACCTTGAGAGTGGTCGATGGCTTGCTCTATGGCCTTTTGGGTTTGCAGTACAACCGGATCATTTTCTAACCCGGCCAGTAAAAAATTAATCCCCACTTCAGCAATCACATCTTCTTTCGTTCGCGCAAGAATGATGTCGATGTTGTTACGATAATAGTCATATATCCACTGAAAATCTTGCTCTTTAACCGGCAGCTGATAATAGTTGGAAGCGGCAAAAATAATATGGGTTAGCCCGTAAATTTTATTGATGAACTGCTGCTCAGAAAGCTTATCGTCATCACTGTCCGGGTAGGTGTTTTTAAATGCCTTAATAAACTTATCGACGACATCCTGCTCACCTAATTGGCGTAACCAATAAACTTGATTTGCCAACTGTGCAGCCCAGGCTTGAATCATTTTTTGATCGGTGACATATTTCGTGAAATCATAGCGCCGGATCACAGCGCGAAACTTGCCATCTTCTTTATGTTTTAACCCATACTCGTTGGCGCGCGCCATAGCTCCCAGTAAACTTACACCAAGGTAAAGATATTCCGGCATGAGTTTAGTCGCTTGATAACGTAATTCGGTGCGTATATTGTCTTGATCCCGATAAGATTCAATTCGCTGCTGAGCATAAGCTTGAATCTGTTCTGGATGATGCACTTCACTGGCAAAATAATTAAGTCTGCTGGCAATGCGTGCCATATCCGACCAGACCGCCATGGCATATTTGTTATCCAGGGTTTGCCGATACATTCTCAGTCCGTAGTGACCTGTGGTATAGGGAGGTAATGTGAATAATTGCCCTTCAAATTTTTCGCGGATCAGTTGCGCATCTTGCAGAAAGTGCGTTTTTACACTTTCCTGGTCAGTTATTAATGCTTGATCCGCATAGACCAGGCTGGGCTGAAAAGAAATAAACAGCGAAATGAAGAGTAGCCTGCCCATTGTTAATGATTTCATGGCATTCCTTATAAATTATTCAGATTTCTTTACAAACGAATCGTCAGGGGCGGGAGAGGGAAATATGAAACCCATTTATTTCGCTCATTAACCTCAAGATAATAGCTGCAAAGATTTTCTGCCGCAACTATCTACTGGGCTATTTTTTCAAAGTGTTTTGTTTAATATCATGTTGCTATTTACCATTAGCAAAGAATGGATCAGGCGCAGCCTTTTTACAGCTCAATAAGCCGACCTCTGACCCAGTTTGAGAAACTTGTCATTTAAAACAGAATAATTCATTGAATGTCAAATAAAGGTAATTTATTGTGATGTATTGACGATGTTTTTCTACTTCTGATCTTTAGCAAAAATTTAATAATTGGTGTAGGTATTGTTGGTGCGAATATTTAGCTTTCTATTGTGTCTTCTTTTTTCAACGACATTACTGGCAGATTGCCCTCAATTATCATGGCATAAAACCGTCACTTTAAAATACATTAATGACGGTGATACTGTGACTCTGAATACGGGGCAATTAGTTCGTTTTATCGGTATTAATACGCCCGAGATTGATCACCGCAATAAGCGTCAGTCTCAGCCTTTTGCACTGGCGGCAAAGGCGCTATTAGAAGAAAAAGTCAAGATAGGAGACAAGTTACATTTGGTCTTTGATCACACCAGGCGCGATAAATATGACCGATTATTGGCCTATGTATTTACCCAAACAGGGACGAATCTAGGTTTGCTACAGTTAAAATCCGGTCTTGCCAGGCATTGGGTTATCGGAAAAAATGATCTGTTTTGGCAATGCTTTCAGGACGCTGAGCGGCAAGCGCGCCTAAGGAAGAAAGGAGTATGGGCAGACTTTAGCCCTTTAAAAGCGCAAAGTTTATCGCGTAAAGATAAAGGTTATCAATATATTAAAGGGCAAATTACAGCGTTGCGGCAAACTAAAAAAGGCCTGCAGTTGACTCTAGATGGTAAATTGAAAGTGGATATTAACAGAAAAGTCCTAACCTATTTTAAAACACCGGGCACACAATTTGGACTGCAGCATAGTATTTTATTAACAGGTAATTTAAAATGGACCAAGGGGCAGTTACAATTAAACATTTATCATCCAGCGCAAATATTGCCTTAAATAAATATCTGTTTAATTATTAATACGCTCAATTTTAAGGGTAATGAATGATTAGTTTTTGGCACAAGGTGCTTAACTCAAACCCGGACTTAATTGTTTGCATCAAAAAGTATTTATTACCGCTGTTGTAAAGATCATTGCATATATCTTGCTCACAATACTCAACTTTGCAGAAAATATTAAGACCTAAAATTTAACTTTTTATACTGTTAAAGGGCTGTTTTATTAATTTCTATCACACATATTACTGTTTATTAACTTATATTTTTCTTATCAAGTTACAATCAACAGTGGATTCATAAGTTAATAAGTTGTAAATTATGGCAATTTATTTTTTTCTATCACTATCTTTAAGGGTATCGTATGCCAGTGAAACCTTCTTCTTCTCATTTTGAAGCAAATAAAATTGCAGATCCATTATTTCTTCATGCTGAGCATATCGCGAAAGATTTCTCATTATTTCCAGATAACTCGCTTCCTTCAAATACTGAAGGTTTAGAGGGATTGATTGATCGAGCGCGCATCAAATCGAATCTTGCGGTTATTAATGAGCTTAATGTGGACGCGTATATTGCGCGGACAGTACAACCGGCGGAAGACAATAAACGTCCTGGCGCTAAAAAAATAGTGTCTGGTTTTAACGGAAAAGTTGTCACAGAGAAGCTCAATGGTGCTTTTTACAGTGCTGAAATGGAGCTGGATTTTGGCGGTTATATGCGTCGGATCGGTATTATTGCGCAAGAGCGCAGCTCTAATAACGGTGCGTGGATGCCAGAGCATCACTTGGCCGCCAGTAAGGCAATTCGCAAATTTGCTGATTTGTCATTACCCATAGTGTACTTAATTGATACCCCGGGAGCCGATGCAGGCGAAGAAGCCAATAGTCAAAATCAAGCACACAGTATTTCGCAAATGATCACTGAAAGTGCAAATGTTGACGTACCAACCGTTGGGATTGTTGTGGGTGTTGGTTATTCTGGTGGTGCAATACCGCTGGCGACTGCGAACATTTTACTGTCTGTGCGTGACGGTATTTTTAATACTATCCAGCCAAAGGGCTTACAAAGCATTGCCCGTAAGTATAATCTGTCGTGGCAGGAATGTGCCCAATCCGTAGGTGTTTCTCCTGAGGAGTTGTACGAGAACGGCTGTATTGACGGAATCGTTGACTACTCTCCTGTGGATCAGGATGAACGTCAACATAATCTGCAAAAAGCCATTGTCTCTAGTATTTTATCTATTGAGGCAACGTCGGTTGATTTCGTTCGTAAGTATCCGGATATTTTAGAACATTATAACCGCAGCTTGATGCGTTATTTAGATCCTTCTCATAAGTTAGTTGCGGTTGAAAATGCTTCTGATAGCGTCCACTTAATTGCCAAAAATCCAACTGTTCATAACAATGCTTTCGGCACGACCTACAGATACATGCGTTATTTAACCCTGCGTTCACGGATCAAAGCAATCCAAATGAATGAGTATGGTCGTCTGTCTAAATTGACCGCGCCAGAAGGTGATTTAAACACCCGTATTGAAGCGGATCGTAAACAAGTTTTTGTTAATTGGCTGGAGAACCCGGACAAAATAATTTACGACGATACGCTCAATAAAAATTGGAAAAAATTCATCGCTAAACGTGATGATATAAGCGTTGAACGTAATATGTTCACCAAATTCATTCTTGGAGAGCCACAACAAAATTATGATAATGCCAGAAGCGAATTATTAATTAATTTGACCTGGTCTTTATACAACCGTTGGAAAGTCAGCGCGGAAAATAATTTTCGTGCCGTTATCGCTTACCTCGAAGACGAGAAGAACTTACCACTGACTGACTCTTGGCCGGAACTCAGCGAACTTACTGCAATAGATGTTGTTGCACATAAAGAAACGCGTGAATGTTTTATTGTTCATTGCCGCCATATGCTGGTGTTTAATGCGCTTTATGATAATACCATGGGTAACCTGGCTTCAATTGCTAAAGAAGCGATGGCAACCAAAGAATTATCTCGTGATTCGGTTTCATCATTGGTGCGCAGCTCGTTAAAAGTCGCCCTAAACAAAATAAGTGATGATGATTATGATCAATTAAAATCTACCTTTAATGCGTGGTTAAAGTATTTTACGGATCAAAGTGGACGCGGTGACATACTGGCGAAAGTGGAAGAGTGGAAGAGTGTTGGTTATCCGCAGATGAACTCCAGTTTGTTTGTTATTTTGACCTATATCTTCGAAAAATTATTACCTGAGTATTACAAAAGTCGCGATGGTGCAGCTGAATATAGCGGCGCAATTAACCCCGTACGTATAGGGCGTCGTAAAGATTTCTGGAATCGTTTAACAATGGGTTATCAGGATCTGCTGATTCAAGCTGTACTGCGCGAAGAAAAAAACAAAAAGAACAATTCCCATGACGTTATTTTGGATAAATTCTTTACCCATTTTAAGGAATCGAAAGCCGATTTAATGACCGCCAACTTATTAGAGTTCCCTGGTTTCCGTTTGTCAATTGAAGACGCGCTTGATAAAAACATCAAACCTTGCGGTTTAATAACAGGCGTTGCTGAATTTAAATTAGAGACAGGTGCAAGCCAAAAAGTAGGTGTTGCTGTTTCAAATCTGTCGTTTCAAGCGGGCGCCTTTGATATGGCAAGTGCAGAAAAATTCTGTGCGTTGTTAGTGGAATGTGCTCAACACCATTTCCCGGTCGTTGCATTTATCAGCTCGGGCGGTATGCAAACCAAAGAAGGTGCCTCTGCATTATTTTCCATGGCCGTTGTCAATGATCGAATGACACGTTTTATTCGAGATAACGACCTGCCTGTTGTGATGTTTGGTTACGGAGATTGTACCGGTGGTGCGCAGGCAAGTTTTGTTACCCATCCATTAGCACAAACCTATTATCTGTCCGGCACTAATATGCCCTTTGCTGGACAGATGGTTGTACCTGCATACTTGCCATCAACAGCGACTTTATCTAATTATTTATCCCGTGTACCGGGTGCCATGGATGCGCTAGTTATCAATCCATTTTCAGAAGATCTGGATAAGAAATTAAGTGAAATTGATGAAAACATGCCATTGCCGGTGATCACTGTTGAAGAAACTATCCAACGGGCCCTTAATGGTTTTGTGCCGATTTGTGATATCAGTGAAGATGATTTCTCACAGGCAAATCCGCGCGACTTAATGACTCCAGTTAAGAAAGTCCTGATCCATGCACGTGGTTGTACCGCGGTTAAATTAATTCGTATCGCCCAGAAAAATAATATCAAAGTTGTGTTGGTGGCCTCTGATCCGGATATGACCTCAGTCCCTGCAGATATGTTAGTTAAAGGCGACAAACTGGTTTGTTTAGGGGGAAATACTTCCGATGAAAGTTACCTGAATGCCAGCTCAGTGTTAAAAATTGCAGAATATGAAGAAGTTGATGCGCTGCACCCGGGTATCGGTTTCTTATCTGAAAGCCCGCATTTTGCCGATTTATGTGTTGGTCATAATATCAACTTTGTTGGTCCAAGCATGAATAGCATGTTGACTATGGGTAACAAATCTAATGCGATCAAAACCGCTCAAGACAACGGCGTTCCTGTTGTGCCCGGCAGTCATGGTATTTTAACGGGAGCTGAGCAGGCATTTGATATTGCGAATGTGATGGGTTACCCGGTGTTACTGAAAGCGGTAAACGGTGGTGGCGGTAAGGGTATCCTGGTGATTGAAAAAGCAGAAGATATGTTTGCTGGTTTTAATCAGGTTTCAGCAGAAGCGCGTGGCGCATTCGGAAACGGTGATTTATACCTTGAGAAATACATTACTTCATTACGTCATATTGAAGTTCAATTGTTACGTGATAAACATTGTAATACTAAGGTATTGGGTATTCGCGATTGTTCGGTACAGCGTAATAACCAAAAAGTGGTTGAAGAGTCAGAATCAACCATGTTACCGGCTCATTTAGAAGCCGAAGTCTTAAAGCATACGGCAGCTCTTGCTGACGCGGTTGATTACATGGGGGCAGGTACGGTTGAGTTTATTTACGATTTAGATGAAGACACCATCTACTTCATGGAAATGAATACCCGTTTACAGGTGGAGCATCCCGTTACGGAGGCAACATCAGGTATTGATATCGTGACTGCACAGTATGATATTGCATCGGGTAAGAGCATCGCCGATCTTAAGCCGCAGAAAAAAGGTTATGCCATTGAAGTCCGAGTGACAGCCGAGAAAGCGGCATTGGATAATAATGGTGTCATGCAGTTGCTACCGCATCCCGGTAAAGTGGTTGAATATTTTGTGCCTGAGCAGGATGATATTGAAGTCATGTCAATGATTGCTGAGGGTAAAGAAGTCTCGCCATATTACGATAGCTTAGTTGCGCAGTTTATCTGTCACGGTGATGATCGTAATGATACTGTTCAAAAATTATTGAAATTCTTAGATAAAGTGGTTATCAGAGGGATTGCTACCAATATTCCTTTACTGAAACGTATCTTGAAAGATGAAACATTCTTGAGCGGCGTTTACGATACGACTTATTTACCAAAATTCATGGCTAAGCTTGACCAACAGGTGATGATTGATGAGATGGAAGCTTCTGCTTCAACGAGTGAATCTGATGTCTCTATCAAAGTCGACGGCAGTAATGAATTAAAAGTAATGGCACAAAGTGCCGGTATATTTTACCGCGCTTCCTCACCTGCAGAGCCTGATTTTGTAGCAGAGGGGGATATTGTTGATGTTGAGCAAACACTTGGTTTAATGGAAGCAATGAAAATGTTTTCACCTATTTCATTATCAAGCTTTAACCGCCAGGATTCGGTGCTATATGATGCACAGACTAAGTTCCGTGTTGAACGTATTATCAACGCTAACGGTCAGCAAGTCTCTAGCGGCGATCTGCTTTATATCGTCACACCGCTGTAACCTTTACCAGTAAGAAAAAAGCCAGTCAATTGACTGGCTTTTTTTATGCTTTTTGAAAATGCAGATGGTAGCATTTGCTATAAAAATCCAACATTGTTGTTAAAAGGGTGAAACAGGATGGATATTCCTTTAATTTGTAACGAATCAGCATTAAGTCAGAAAGCACACATATTACGTGAAAAATGGGGGTTTCTGAGCACCCAAAATGATCATTTTCAATTGCATCTTTTACCCGAATATTTGGCGCTTGAGCAAAAAGACGATCCTAAGCAGGGCTTGGTCTTTGTGGATTTTGTCTCGGGTAGCGTTGCGCATCGCCGTAAATTTGGCGGCGGTAAAGGGCAGGCGATTGCTAAGGCGATAGGGTTAAAACCCGGCGTGCAGGTTGATGTTATTGATGCCACGGCAGGTCTGGGTCGAGATGCATTTGTCTTAGCGTCACTGGGTTGTAACGTCACCATGATCGAACGCTCGCCCGTTGCTGCAGCATTGCTTGAAGACGGTTTAGAAAGAGCTTATTTAAATCTGGAAATCGGTGCATGGATGAAACAGCGTATGAGATTTTATTTTGGGTCTGCAAGTCAATATTTACAACACCATCAGACGGATGTTGTTTATCTGGATCCTATGTTTCCGCATAAAAAGAAATCTGCCTTAGTGAAAAAAGAGATGCGGGTTTTCCAAGGTGTGGTGGGGGAAGATCTGGACGCTGATAGTTTGCTTGACGTGGCTCTCAATGCTGCGCGTTATCGAGTGGTGGTTAAGCGCCCTGATTATGCGCCTTTTCTAAATGATAAAAAGCCAAGTATGAGTATTAAAACCAAGAAAAACCGCTTCGATGTTTATGTCAAACAGGCGATACCGCAAAATAAAAATTAGCAGTCTATTTTTTATTTTGCGGAGTTAAAAAAACCAGGTATTATCGCCCGGTTTTTAGGTTAAGCATTGAGCCGTTAAAAAACTAACGAGCAAACTTAAAGTCGCATTATGCTGGTTTACCTATTGGTAAAATATCATTACCATGCTGCTCATTAATCACTTCAGCCATGGCTAAATAGATTGCACTTAAACCACAGACCATACCTTCAAAACCAGCGATTGTGCCAAGCAGTTTAGAGCCGGTCAAATCTTTAGCTGCTAATAAGAAAAATAAAACCGTTAAACTGGCAAAGATAAACTGTAAAACCTTATTACCACGTAAGGTGCCAATGTACATAAAGCCAGTGAAGATACCCCACATGATAAGGTACCAGGCCATAAATCCACTGGGTGTTGCGTCTGCTAAGCCTAATTTAGGCAGAATAAGCAGTACCACTAAACTTATCCAGAAAAAACCGTAGGAAGTAAATGCGGTTAATCCAAAAGTATTGCCTTTTTTGAATTCCAATATTCCAGCAATAATCTGGGCAATACCACCGTAACAAAGACCCATTGCGAGAATCATGGCACTGATCGGAAAAAAACCGGCATTGTGAATATTAAGTAAAACGGTTGTCATGCCAAATCCCATCAGACCTAGTGGACCGGGATTTGCGTAATTAATAGCTTGTGTCATGTTATACACCTTGTTCCTGCGTGTGATTAATAGATTCGCGAAGATAGCATGAGAAAAAAAATAGTAATAATGTTAATTATAAAAATAAGCTATAACACATTGCCGTGTTGATTATTTGTTAATAATGTTTTGATTATGTGATAAAAAAGAAAAAATGATGTACATTATTAAGCTTGTATTAAGTGAATTTTAAACCGTATGAATGACTCAGATTGTTATTAATGTTATTAATTTCGTTATAATAACTGTTACGATATAAAAAATATTTTACCCATAGAAAATGAATCTAATTATATGATATTACCGACATTGTCGATTAAAAATCTCCATAAGTCATTTGCAGCTAATGAAGTACTAAAAGGGATCGATTTAGAAGCCTATAAAGGTGATGTTATCTCCATTTTGGGCGCTTCAGGATCGGGTAAAAGTACTTTATTACGCTGTGTTAATCTTCTGGAAACCCCAAGTTCTGGCGAGATCCGGGTGAATGGTGAGTTGATTGAAATGCAACAGGATAATAAACGCGGTGCCGTTCCCGTTTCAATTAAGCAAGTTGAACGTATCCGTTCTCGTTTAGCCATGGTTTTTCAAGGTTTTAATTTATGGTCGCATATGACTGTGTTAGAAAATGTCATTGAAGCCCCTGTCCATGTTTTAGG
>JBLIEH010000028.1:0-11058 GCA_047632875.1 Psychromonas sp.
CTGTTACCGTTCGACTTGCATGTGTTAAGCCTGCCGCCAGCGTTCAATCTGAGCCATGATCAAACTCTTCAATTTAAAGTTTAATTTGTAGCTTGCGCTACGACTCAATATAACTGACTAAAACTAAAGAACCTCTTATCTAAATACCGGAGTATAAAACAATTGGCTCTTTTATTATTCTGAATAAATAAATTTATTCGTGTGTCACTCTATTGATGTGCCTTGTGCTATATACATAACAAAAGGACTTTGATTTTTTTGAAATCACATCAACAATAAGTGTCCACACAGATTGTTTGATTAAATTGTTAAAGAGCGTGCCTTTCGGCGAGGTGCGTATATTACGCTACCTGCAAACGATGTCAATGGCCAATTTAATGTTTTCAATCAACGTTAAACGTCATTGAAAACTTAACCTCTTTCGTTCTGGGTAACCGGACTGACTTGCGTCTTTCCCGTTTCCGTGGATGCGCATTATAGGGATTTTGATCACGTTGGCAAGGGTTTATTTACCTAAAAACAGGCTATTTTAGCATTTTATTTTTATACATATCTTGCAAACAACTTATCCACAAATTTTACTTTATTATCCACATAATTTTGCCGTATAGTTTGTTTTCTTATTTATTTACTGAGGTTTCTTATGCTTCCTGTATTACGCGGCTACAAAAATTCTTTTCCGGTTATTGGCAATTCTGTTTATATCGATCCCTTTTCTTCTATTATTGGTGATGTGACTTTGGCTGACGATGTCAGTATTTGGCCAATGTGCGTTGTGAGGGGGGATGTTAATGCTATAAGGATTGGTAAACGCAGCAATATTCAGGATGGCTCAGTATTGCATGTCGCGCGTAAAGGTGAAGCAAGTACTGAGGGATATTCGTTAATGATTGGGGAGGATGTGACCGTCGGCCACAAAGCCATGTTACATGCGTGCAGGATCGGTGATCGGGTTTTAATTGGTATGGGCGCAATCGTATTAGATAATGCCCGTATTGATGATGATGTTATTTTAGCCGCCGGCGCATTAGTGCCGCCAAACAAACATCTTGAATCGGGTTACCTTTATATCGGGTCGCCTGCTAAAGCGGCTCGCAAGTTAAGCGACGATGAATTTGCCTTTCTTAAACGTTCTGCCGCACATTATTTAAAACTCAAGGATGAGTATATAGCTCAGGGGTAACTTTATAGGTTCCCACGCAGAAACGTGGGAACGAAAAGATTGGTTATTTTAAATTTTGCTCATTCCTTTATGGAGCAACATACTTGTTTTGTAATTCAGCTCTAGTGCCTTTTCGTCACTTGCATGTTCACTCACAAACATTGAACAATCTTTTAATACTTTTTCCGGCATCGTAGTCTTACTTTCGGGACTAAAACCAAGCTTCATAAAGAAGTCTGGCATGCGAGTTAATACGAATAGACGCTTGATCGCTAGTTTTTCTGTACGTTTGACTAAGAACTCCACTAGTGCGCTACCTTGACCGCGGCGTTCAAAACCAGGTTCTACACCTAATGAGCGAATTTCGGCTAAACCGGTGTCATAGATATGCACTGAAGCACAAGCAGTGACTTGGCCATCTATTTCTGCTACTGCAAATTCAGCCACTGACTCCGCTAAGTCCGTCTTATCTCTTGGAAGGTTTTCGCCTTTATCAGCCAAGTGGTTAACCATTGCTTCAATACGATCAATATCTGTTAAACGAGCCGCTCTTATCACAATGCCCGATGTATCACGCTCTGCTAAGCGTTGTTCTGCTTCCGTTAGTGCATATTCAACCTGTTCAGGTGAAACACCACCGAGTGCTTTACGCGCGGCAAGTGTTGCTTCGAGCGTCAATACCGGATAAACGTCATCTTCAATCACTTCGGAAAACTCTTTGAACTGCGCAACAGTTAGCTCTTCAAGTGGTACACCCTTCTCAATCGCGACAACAACGGCAACACCCACGATATGATGAGCTTCACGGAATGGAATGCCTTTAGCAACCAGGTAATCAGCAAGTTCGGTGGCGTTTGAATATCCCCCTTGGGCCGCTTCTTTAGTGCGTTCTTCGTTCACTTTAAGATCGGTTAATGCCATTGCTGCCATTTCTAAACAGTCGCCCCAAGTATCCAAGGAGTCGAATAAACCTTCTTTGTCTTCCTGCATATCCTTGTTATAAGCAAGCGGCAGGCCTTTAAGGGTCATTAACATAGCCGCTAATGAACCAAATACACGACCTGTTCTACCACGGATCAATTCCATTGCATCGGGATTTTTCTTTTGCGGCATTAAGGATGACCCGGATGTCACTAAATCAGACATCTCGATAAACCCTGCCTCACCACTGTTATAGAAGATCAGATCTTCTGCCATGCGCGACAGATGAACCATGGAAAGTGTTGCGCAGCTCATCAGCTCAACAACATGGTCACGGTCGGAAACAGAATCTAAGCTGTTGCGCGTCGCACGTTTAAATCCAAGAGAGTGTGCTAATGCGGTACGATCTATTGCATAGCCTGTTCCTGCTAATGCGCCACTGCCCAAAGGACAGGTATCAAGGCGTTCAAGACACCCTTCTAAACGGTCATGGTCACGCTCTAACATTTCTAAATAGGCTAAACACCAGTGTGAAAATGTCACCGGTTGTGCGCGTTGTAAATGTGTATAACCCGGTAGAATAACCCCCTGGTGAATACGTGCCAGTTCGATTAACTTGGCTTCTAATGCATCCAGATGGACAACCAACTCCTGTGCTCTTTTTTTACACCAAAGTTTTAAGTCCGTTGCAACCTGATCGTTGCGACTGCGACCCGTATGCAATTTTTTACCTAAGTCACCGATTTTATTAATCAGCTGTCCTTCTGTCCAAGAATGGATATCTTCGGCATCGGATTGTAATACCAGCTCAGGATTATCTTGAACTGATACTAATAATTCATTTAACGCAGCTTCTAAGCGTTGTTGTTCATCAATGGTTAATACATCAACTGTTTGTAACGCTTTTGACCAGGCTATTGAACCTATAATGTCCTGCTCCGCAAGGCGGTAATCGAATCTTAGTGAATCATTAAACAGTTTAAATTTTACGTCTGCCGCGTGGCTAAAACGTCCGCCCCATAGTGCCATTTTGATGCTCCATCACTTCTTTGTTTGGTGGTTGTCGCTATTTTTAGAATCTATTTTTATATGCTCTTAAAAAAACAGATAAAAATAGAAATTCCCGCCTTGTAAAAATACAGGGCGGGAATTTTATTATGTAAGCATTAGCGCTTATTTTTTGCTGTTCAAGGTACGGATACGGCTTGAAAGTGAATATAAACGGATAAAGCCTTCTGCATGTTTTTGATTATAAACGTTATCATCACCAAATGTCGCAAACTCTTCAGAATATAAGCTGTTTGGAGAGCGTTTTTGCTCTGCCGTCACTTGACCTTTATACATTTTAACAACGACTTCACCGTTGACATCTTTTGCCAAGGCTTCTGAAGCCGCTAATAAAGAGCCGCAAAGTGGTGTAAACCAACGTCCATCATACACTAAGTGAGTAAATTCTTGACCCACCTGATCACGCCATTTACGGGCTGGTTTGTCATGCACTAACTCATCGATACCACGCAGTGCAGCTACCATAACGGTACCTCCAGGGGTTTCGTAACAACCACGAGACTTCATACCAACAGTACGGTTTTCGGTGATATCAACACGACCCACACCATGCGCTGCCGCTTTTTCATTCAACAGCATCAATGCGTCATAGGGAGATAGCTCAACACCGTCAACGGCAACAACACGTGCATTTTCAACTTTAATAGTTAAGTATTCAGGTTTATCAGGTGCATCTTCAGGATCAACGGTTAAGGTCCAAACGCCTTTGCTTGGTGCATTCCATGGATTTTCCAGCTCACCGCCTTCGTGAGAGATATGCCATGCATTAGCGTCACGACTATAGATTTTAGTCGCACTCGCTGTTGTTTCGATATTACGCTCGGCAAGGTAATCGAGTAAATCTTCACGCGATTCCATATCCCATTCACGCCAAGGAGCAATCACCTGTAATTCAGGTGCCAATGCGGCAAAACAGCTTTCAAAACGGATTTGGTCATTACCTTTACCGGTACAACCGTGACATAAGGCGTCGGCACCGACTTTCAGTGCTACTTCAACCTGCGCTTTAGCAATAATTGGTCGTGCCATTGCTGTTCCTAACAGGTAAGTACCCTCATAAACAGCACCAGATGCCATGGTTGGGTAGATATAATCCTTAACAAACTCTTCTTTCAGATCAACAATATGACACTCGGAAGCGCCCGATGCTAAGGCTTTTTCTTCAAGTCCGACTAACTCTTCAGCGCCCTGGCCAACATCGGCACAAAAAGCGATGATTTCACAATCATCATAAGTTTCTTTTAACCATGGAATGATTGCCGAAGTATCCAGGCCACCAGAATAAGCGAGTACAACTTTTTTAACTTTACTCATTGATTATTTTCCTTTCGTCTGCATTTATTTGTTAATTAAGGTAAGCATAATAGCGTTTTGAATGTGCATTCTATTTTCTGCCTGGTCAAAAATTAACGAAGCAGGTCCATCCATCACATCAGATGTGATATCTAAACCACGATGCGCAGGCTGGCAATGTAATACGTGTTTAATACCGGTTGAATCTAATAATGCCTGGTTGATTTGGTAGGGCATGAATTTAGCTTTGATCTGTTCAAGTGGCGTATCATCACCCATTGAAAGCCAGGTATCACCATAAACCACGTCATACCCTTTGATATCTTCGATATTGTTGGTGACGTTGATGCTGCCACCATTTTTAGCGGCAATCTCCTCTGCCATTTTTAGTATTTGCGCATCCGGGCTGTGGCCAATTGGACAAACCGCGGTCACGGTCGCACCTAAAATAGCGCCGGCAATAAACAGCGAATGAGTAACATTATTGCCATCACCAATATAAGCAAGTTTCACTTTAGAGAGATCATCATACTGCTGAGCGATGGTTAAAAAGTCAGCCATGGCTTGGCATGGATGGTAGAGATCACATAATGAGTTAATCACTGGAACGCTTGAATGCGCCTGCATTTCAACCAAGGTATTGTGGTCAAATACACGCGCCACAATACAATCAGCCCAACGAGAAATATTGGCAGCAAAATCTTTAACATCTTCACGACTGCCCATTTCACCGTTAGATTGATCTAAATATACAACATGACCGCCTAATTTATTGACGCCTATATCAAAAGTCACGCGTGTTCTTAAGGATTGTTTTTCAAATAAAGTAACAACACTTTTACCCGCTAATGCCTGGCTGTATTTAGCTGGATTAGCTTTTAATTCTTTCCCTAAAGCAATCAGATCTAACGCCTGTTGCTGAGTCATTTCCAACCCTGTTAGCAAATTTTTCATATCTAACTCTCTACTTAAACGAACTACTTAACGACCTTTGTACCCACGGCCTGACCAGCAAGCAATGATACTAAATTTTCAGGATTTTTCCAACTTGCGAGCATCACATAACCTAATTGCTCGGCAGCTTGCAGCGCAGCTTTCACTTTAACCGCCATCCCGTCTTGAATTACCTTTTCGGCAATAAGTTTATCAGCTAATTGTGTGTTTAGCTCGGGAATAACTTGTTTATGCGCATCCCAGACACCATCAACATCCGATAAAAAAACTAACTCGGCACCCAGCAGCTCACAAATAGTGATCGCAGCCTGATCGGCATTGACATTGTACAGCCGGCCATCTTCACCAATCGCAATTGATGAAATAACCGGCAAGTACCCCGCTGTTAATAATGTATTTAACAGTGCCGGATTATTCGGGCTGCAAATACCGACCGCCCCTAAATCGGGATCAAGCTGAGTGACTTTACAGCTAAAACCATCGGCAAGCGATAAACCGACAGCAGAAAGGCCGGCCTTTAATGCTTTCGCCATCAACAGTTTATTAGATGTGCCCGCTAAAGCGCCGGCCACATAGGGAATTTGATCAAAGGGTGTAATACGTAAGCCGTCTTTTTTCTGGCTAACGATGTTCATTTTCTTTAAAACGTCTTCAACAATTACGCCTCCGCCATGCACAATGAGAAGAGGTCGTTGCTCGCTTTGCAAATAAATAGTCAGTGCTGAAAATAAATTTTCTAAAGCCTGCTCATTTTCAAGTACTGCACCGCCAAGCTTAATTAATAAAGGTTTTAATGCCTGTGTCATGTTTAAAACATCCTGCTTACAAAAGAGAAGTGGTGATAGCAAAACCAAAACGTAAATTAATACATTGCATTGCCTGCGATGAAGCGCCTTTTAAGAGGTTATCGATAGCACTGAAAGCAACCAGATCATCACCCTCCACCGCCCAGCCTAAATCACAGAAAGGTGTACCAACCACGTTTTTGAGTGCCGGAAATGTCCCTTCCATCAAGCGTACAATGGGTTTGTCGGCATAAGCATTCTGATAAGCCTGATTAACCTCATCAGCTGTCACGCCCGCTTTTAACTGCACATTAATGCTGGCTAAAATACCGCGTTTAAAACTGCCTAAATGCGGCGTAAATACCACGGGCATGCCCAAATGCTGATCTATTTCAGGCTTATGACGATGGGTAAACACCCCATAAGGCTGCAGACTCACTTCACAAAAACTACTGGCGAGGCTCGCTTTACGCCCGGCGCCGCTCACACCACTGGTGGCGTTAATAGTAGGTTTGGTATTAGCTTTAATTAATCCCGCTTCGACCAGGGGTTTTAAGGCCGTTAAAGAGGCGGTTGTGTAACAGCCCGGTACTGCGATTAAATCGGTTTTCTTCACGGCTTCAAAATTCCATTCGGCTAAGCCGTAAACCGCTTTTTCTAATAATTCAGGATACTGGTGCGTGAAGCCATAAAATTTGTCGTAAAAACCCGCTGATTGCACACGATATGCGCCAGAAAGATCAAAGACCACGGTATTTTGAGCGAGAAACAGTGGCACTAAATCATGACTCACTTCATGCGCCGTCGCCAAAATAACGATATCTATCCCTGCACATACGCTTTGAATATCAGCATTGCCTAAAGGCTGCAGGGGTAAATCCACCACACCCGATAAATGCCCATAAAGCGCAGATAATTTTTTGCCTTTATCAACACTGCCTGTCGATACATACAAACCAGCCAATTCAATATGCGGGTGACGTACTAAAAAATGTGCTAATTCGGCGCCGGTATAACCACTTGCACCCACTACAATGGCTTTTAACATAAAAAATTCCTGTTTTATTTTCGGTATTTAAAAGAGGGGAAATATTATAAAGATTATAAATATAAATATTCCCGATAGAAAGGTGCATCTTAATTACATTTGATTATTTATGCAATAATCATGAATATTTATATGAAAAGAATCGTGTTTTAACCTTACATCCAAAAAAAATAGCCTCTTAATGCGCTAGAAACTGCCTATGGAAGATTGTTATGACGGCACTTTATGCTTGGCTTTCGATATATTGCGTTTGAATCCGCAACAGCTTCGCTAAACAGGTGATAAATTGTAACACTAATCCAGGATCCAAATATGTGCCTGATTCCCTTTCAATCAAGGTTGGCACTTTTCACAACCTTCTAACTTCTCTGCCGTAGCATTGATTTTAATAATAGGTCTCTTTTTATTAGTCACAATTCAGAAATCGGCAGCGAGGTTCGCCTTTTTTTGCTTGCAAAGACAGCTGCATCAAAAACACATAAATTTAGGTCATAGCCAACGGTTATCCTTTGGGTGTAATATATTTTCTGTTGGTTTACTCTCTCTTTTCTTTCTTTTTTAAAAGGTGCTCCTATGGCTTTACCTAGTTTTTTAAACCTCTACAAAGACCTTATTGCGATACCGTCCATCAGTTCAACGGATCCCTCCTGGGATCAAAGTAACTTAAAGGTCATTAATCAGCTTGCCAGCTGGTTAGAAGAGTTGGGCTTTAAAAGTGAGATACAAGCCGTCCGCAGCGCGCCTGGTAAATACAATTTAATCGCCACCCTTGGTGAGGGTGATGGCGGTTTATTACTCGCCGGTCATACCGACACAGTGCCCTACGACGAAGGTAGTTGGTCAACCGACCCCTTTACCTTGACCGAAAAAGACAATCGTTTATATGGTCTGGGTAGCATTGATATGAAGGGTTTTTTTGCCTTCGTAATTGAAGTATTAAAAGAAACAGATCTTACTAAACTAAATAAACCTCTGCGTATTTTGGCAACCGCAGATGAAGAAACTACTATGGCCGGTGCGCAGGCGATCGCCGAGCAAAAAACCTTTTGCCCAGATTATGCGGTGATAGGTGAGCCGACGGGAATGGTGCCGGTGACTATGCATAAAGGGCATATGTCCGAGGGGATCCGCATTACCGGGCACAGTGGACACAGCTCAGATCCGGATAAAGGCTTAAATGCCATTGAAATAATGCATTTGGTGATTGGTGAATTAAAGAAAGTACAGCAACAATTTAAAGAAAAATACCACAACCCGCACTTTGATGTGCCCTATCCAACCCTTAATTTTGGATCCATAAGTGGAGGTGATAGCCCCAATCGGATTTGTGGCTGCTGTGAATTGCACATAGATATGCGCCCTATTCCGGGCATTACTACCAGTGAGCTATTTATTACCGTCAAACAGGCCTTATCGGAAATTGAAAAACGCTATCCGAAGAGTGTTGAGGTCTACCATTTGCATGAACCCATTCCTTCATATCAATGCCCCGCGCATTCAGATCTGATTAATAACGCTGAAATTTTCACGGGCAACCCGGCGCAAAGCGCTAATTACTGTACCGAAGCACCTTTTATTCAACAGCTCGGCTGCGATACCATTATTTTAGGACCAGGACACATAACTCAAGCCCACCAGCCGAATGAGTATTTAGACCTTTCTTTTATCAAACCCACCAAAGAGGTGATTGAAAAATTAATTACTCATTATTGTGTAATTTAATTACTGAATGGTATTTTTAGATTAAATAAAAGCCTTTTTTTGTGATGGGGCGTTGACTGCTGACCTTAATCTGATAGTTTATTCTGATTACTTTATTTTTTTATGTGATTTCATGTAATTTTATTACTAGTTCAGAGGGCATATGACAGAAGAATATTCAAATTTACGTAGTAACGTTGGTTTATTAGGACAGCTGCTTGGTAAAAGCATTGCGGGTCATCTCGGTGAAGAGTTTCTGGATAAAATAGAAACTATCCGTCAATTATCCAAATCCTCCCGTGCAGGCAATCAAGAGGATGGTGCCGCGCTTGTCGACATGCTGACCAATCTTTCTGATGATGAATTAGTCCCTGTCGCGCGCGCTTTTACCCACTTCTTAAACTTAGCAAATATCGCAGAGCAGTTTCATGGGATTTCTCGTCACTGCGACAGTGGTGTCTGCGCGCCTGATCCAATCAAAAAATTAATGAGCAAATTAAAAAATGCGAATTTATCACAGGAGGAAATGCAGCAGAGCGTTAATGAATTAAAAATGGAGATGGTACTGACCGCTCATCCGACCGAAATAACGCGGCGCACCCTTATTCATAAGCATATCGCCATTAATGACTGCCTAAGTTATTTAGAACTTAGCGAAATTTCCGATAAAGAACGCGATCTTTTGTTAAATCGTTTAGACCAGTTAATAACCCAAGCCTGGCATACCAATGATATTCGCCAAAAGCGTCCGACTCCGGTAGATGAAGCTAAATGGGGATTTGCGACCATTGAAAACAGTTTATGGCAGGCCGTACCGCAATTTATTCGCGATCTGGAAAGTGAATTACAAAGCGGTTTAGGTTTATCATTACAACTTGAAGCGTCCCCCATCACCTTTACCTCATGGATGGGCGGCGACCGAGACGGTAACCCCTTTGTAACCGCCAAGGTAACCCAAGAAGTGTTATTATCCAGCCGCTGGGTCGCGGTCAGTTTATACCTTAAAGATATTCAACAACTCACCGATGAGTTATCCATGGATAACTGTGATCAAGCTCTCCGCGCAGTGGTTGGAGAAGATGCGGCTGAACCTTACCGGGCCATTTTACGCAAAGTACGCGCAGAATTAAAAGAAACCTTAACCTCCTTAAGCGCTACTTTGCAAGATCAGCAAAGTGATGCAAAAGATATTATCAAGACCACCAAACAGTTAAAAGAACCGCTGCTTTTATGTTATCACTCCCTTAAGAATATGGGCATGGATTCCATTGCCAATGGTTTAATTTTAGATATTTTACGCCGCCTCAATTGTTTTGGTATCAGCCTGTTAAAACTGGATATTCGCCAGGATGGTGAACGCCACGGTGACACATTATCGGAATTAACCCGCTACCTGGGCATTGGCGATTACAATGCCTGGAATGAAGCAGATAAGCAGACCTTTTTACTGCAGGAACTCAACAGCAAACGACCACTCTTCCCGCCCCAGTGGAACCCTTCTGCAGAAGTACAGGAAGTATTAGATACCTGTAAAGTTGTTGCGCAGACAGATCCTGAAGCCTTAGGTATCTACATCATCTCTATGGCACGCCAGGCATCCGATGTGTTAGCAGTACAGTTAATATTAAAAGAAGTGGGCTGTCCGTTCCGCATCCCTGTTGCACCATTGTTCGAAACCCTTGACGATTTAAATAACGCAGCTGACGTTATGAAACGCTTGTTTGCTGTCGATTGGTATCGTGGTTACATCAAAGGTGTTCAGCATGTCATGATCGGTTATTCCGATTCAGCCAAAGACGCAGGTGTAATGGCAGCCAACTGGGCACAATATACATCCCAGGAGGCATTGGTTAAAATCAGTGCAGAAAATGATATCAATCTGATTTTATTCCATGGACGCGGC
Organism: Psychromonas sp.; assembly: GCA_047632875.1. Classification (GTDB taxonomy): domain Bacteria; phylum Pseudomonadota; class Gammaproteobacteria; order Enterobacterales; family Psychromonadaceae; genus Psychromonas. Next base: position 10,836 of record JBLIEH010000028.1, read on the forward strand.
GGCACAATTGGTCGTGGCGGTGCGCCGGCCCGTCAAGCACTATTATCACAACCCCCGGGCTCTTTAAAAGGTGGTTTACGCGTTACTGAACAGGGAGAGATGATCCGCTTTAAATTTGGTTTGCCTAAAGTCGCGGTACAAAGTTTAAACCAATATGCTGCTGCGGTGTTAGAAGCTAACCTGCTGCCGCCACCTGCACCAAAACAAGAGTGGCGTGACTTAA
>JBLIEH010000029.1:0-10984 GCA_047632875.1 Psychromonas sp.
TGCGCTTCAATGCTTAAATCTGAATTGGAAGCGTTGGATTTCCCTGCAGCGCCTGCTTGTGGGCTATCAATACTTTGGCTAACGCCCTTTAAAACATCAACCACTTCCTGCGCATTTGCATATTTAAGGTAAAAAACCCGCGTATTACCCTCATTCAACAGTTCAGCATCTAATGACTTAACTAATTGAACAATACGCGCTCGGGTTTTAGGTTCTCCGCTGATAATAAGAGAATTAGTACGTTCATCGGCCACTAGTCTGGGCAATAAAACAGTCGGCGTCGTATTTTTTGATGCGCCATTCGATTTTTGAATCGCATCGACAATTTTAACCATCTCCAGTGCGCTGGCATATTTAAGCTTAATGATATCAACTTCCTGGTCGCCCGCTTTATCGACCCGATTGACAATTTCTACCAAGCGATTAACAACAGCAGCTCGACCGGTAATCATTAATACGTTGGAAGGGTCATAATGGACCACATTACCACCGCCGGCATTATCATTTAATTGCCGTAGCAGAGGCGCTAACTCACGCACGGAAACGTTAGTAACAGGCACTACCCGCGTCACCATTTGGTCACCCGCATAAGTTGTACCGTCATCAACAACCGGGATAGCGGCTGTTTTAGCGTCTTTCGATTTAACCACTTTGACTATGCCGTTCTCCATTTCAACAACGGCGAAACCATAAACTTCTAACACATTTAAGAAAAACTGATAATACTGTCTTTCATTCAACAAATCGTAACTGCGCACATTGATGCTGCCGCGCACCGTCGGATCTAATATGATGGTTTTATTTAAATTTTTACCAACAATGTTAATAAACTCATTAATATCCGCATTTTTGAAACTAGCCGAATATTCAGTGGCAGAGACACGCTTTGCATTGATCGCGCAAATCAATAAAACCAACAAACTTAAAATTAATCGCGTAGATAATTTTTTTTGTATCCTGAAAGTGTTCATCTTTATTAAAACTCCAAATTATTACCGTAACGGCAAATTAACTATGTTCACTCTAAAATAGTTTGCTGCACTCATCATCCATGCCTGTGAAACTATGGAATACTAAAATATAGATCATATAACTGACCCTCGCGATCAACTGTTAAGCTAATCTCTGTCATCGTTGGGAACTCTTGCATTAAAGACATCGACTCCGACATATTGGTCAGGTCAACACCATTCAACTCAACGACCAAATCTCCATTTTCTAAACCGGCCTGTTCAAATAATGAAGGATCTTTACCCGGAGTGAGGCGATAACCTTTAATTTCGCCCCCCTCTCGCACGGGTGAAATATTGATATAGTTAGTTAACTTACCGGGATCTTTTAATATTTCACCACGGTCTAAATCGATTTCATTCGATGGGGTAGCGCCCGTCGAGGTTTCTATGGGGGGCTGAGCGTTTTTTGGAGGTTGTGGGTTATCCTCCTCAAGTCCATCCAACATTAACACCTGGTAACTACCATTTTCATCAAGAACGATATGATCCTCGTAAATTTCATAAACGGAAGCACTGGTGCCTTCGATCTTAGAGTTAATAAAATAACTCTCCTGTTTCCCCTTGTTGGCAATAATGGCACTCGAATATAATGGGTCCGAGGCAGCAACTACACCGGCCAAGGTTAAATTCAGTTTTGTGACACTCATTGTATCAGGCATTATCCCTTTTTTAGCTCCCCCGCCAGGCGCCACACTTTTTCCAAAAAGCTGCAGCCCATTGATTTTACCAATATCAATGTTATTAGCATTCTTTAGCCCGGTTATTTCCGGCGCAGCCCACTCCACCGCAGACTTTTCGACAGGTAAAAAAGACCAGGTAAACAGGGCAAGTTGGTATGCTAACAAAGCACCTAACAAGAGCAGCACTATGTTTGGCAGTTTTTGTAAAAAAATGGATAACGGCACTAAAGCATCCTGTTTGATTTAGAATTATTAATTTGAGAGGAAGCAAATAAAGTAATGCTTCAACCCTGTCACTTTTTTATTTAGCAGAAGAGCCGACTCCCCTAAATAAACTCATTCCCGCAGGTTATGACTAAAACTTGATATTAACTGCCCTATGTTAACCTCATATATCAGGCAAGTACAGAAGTGGAAAATTGTAGACAAGAAAAACGCAATGCAACCATTCAATAAACAGGCTATGGTATATTTATTGAGTATAGACAAAAAAATCATGGTGAAAAATGCTAATTTGTTATACTCAAGATTCATCAATAAAGGTTGAAAAATGACTGATAAAAAGATTCGTTTAGATAAGTGGTTATGGGCAGCCCGTTTTTACAAAACACGCAGCACGGCGCGAGATATGATTCAGGGCGGCAAAGTACGCTTTAACGGACAGCGAGCCAAAGCGAGTAGGATCGTAGAACTGGGTGCAATATTATCAATCCGCCAAGGCGATACGATAAAACAAGTTTCAGTGGAGATTTTATCTGAGCAACGTCGCGCAGCCCCTATTGCCGAAACCTTATATAAAGAAACATCTGACAGTATAAAAAAACGAGAAGAATACCAAACCTTACGTAAACTCAGTTTACAAAATGCACCGCATCCCGATAAAAAACCCAATAAAAAACAGCGCAGAGAGTTAATCCAGGCAAAAGTGCAGCGTAACACTGCTAACTTCGATTAATATTACCCGGCGATTTGCGGATGCGAAGCCCAATAACGGCCCGCGCAACACCAATAAAATAATACAGAGTCTTAATTCTGAGCAAATATAAAACGACTTTAACAGAGAGTAAAAAGATCATGAGTGACCAACTACAACGCTTTATTTTTGATGACTACCAAATTAGGGGTGAGATAGCCCAGGCCCATAATAGTTTTAACGACATTATTAAAAAACATGATTATAGTGCTGAAGTCGCGAATCTTGTTGGTGAGTTGTTAATCGCCACCAGTCTAATAACGGCAACCTTAAAATTCGCGGGTAAAATCACCGTGCAGTTACAGGGTGACGGTCCGTTAAATACGGCGGTCATAAACGCCAATCAAAATCTGGAAGTGCGCGGCACTGCGACTGTGACAGGCGATACTGTGGGTTTATCTTTTAAACAACTGGTTGGTAAAGGGCACTTAATGATTACTATTTCACCTGAAGATGGCGAACGTTATCAAGGAATTGTGGCTTTAGAAAAAGATTCCTTAAGTGAATGTTTAGAGGATTATTTTATTAAATCGGAACAATTAGCAACGCGGATCATTTTACACGCCAGTGCCAAAAACAAAGCACAAGCAGCAGGTTTATTATTACAAACTTTACCTGCAGTTAATGAGAACCATGAACAGGATTTTCAGCATGTTTCTGCCTTAGCTTCTACGGTGAAAGAAGAAGAGCTCTATACCTTGGCAAATGATGAATTATTGTATCGTTTATACCATCAAGAAAAAGTGACTTTGTTTGAAGCCCAACCAATTAGCTTTAAATGTAGCTGCTCAAAAGAACGCTGTTTAACATCGCTAGCTTCAATTACAACGGATGAGATCCTTGAAATGTTGAATGAACAGGGCAGTATTGATATGCATTGTGAATATTGTGCCAGCGATTATCACTTTGAGAAGGATGATTTACAAATATTGCTGCATGATGAACATGGCACGCAACACTAAGAATAGATGACCACGAAATAGCTGCTTTAAATCAGAAAAGCAGCTAAATAACACAAAACCTGAGTAATGTTTACATTATAATAATATAAATTCCCTTTTTGTAACAATAAACTCTCATTCTTTGAACTGGATCTCCTAAATACATCCTCTAATACCTTACCCTGTTAAGTCTCATTTCATCCAATTTAATGGCGAAGTAATATCCATTAAATAAACACTACCCGAGGGAAATTGAACATGGCTACGACGAACATATTTTCTGCTGAAACATTAAGTAAATACGGTATCACAGACATTCCAGAAGTTATCTACAATCCGAGTTATGACAAACTCTATGAAGAAGAGATAGCGGAAAATTTAGAAGGTTTTGAAAAATGTACCGTCACTTCAAATGGTACTGTCGCGGTTGATACGGGTATTTTTACCGGTCGTTCTCCAAAAGATAAATATATTGTTAAAGATGATACTACTCGCGACACGGTTTGGTGGAGTGACCAGGGTAAAAATGATAATAAAGCTCTCGATCAGGGAACTTGGGATTATTTAAAAGAAATAGTAGCCAAAGATCTTTCCACTAAACAACTCTTTGTTGTTGACGCTTTTTGCGGCGCAAATGAAAACTCCCGCTTAAAAGTTCGTTTTATTATGGAAGTTGCCTGGCAGGCACATTTTGTAACCAATATGTTCATCCGCCCGACAGCAGATGAACTTGTTGATTTTGAACCAGATTTTGTTGTAATGAATGGCTCTAAAACCACCAATCAAGAGTGGGAATCTCAAGGATTGAACTCTGAAAACTTTGTTGCTTTTAATCTTACAGAAAAAATTCAACTAATAGGTGGCACTTGGTATGGCGGTGAAATGAAAAAAGGGTTGTTTTCAGTAATGAACTACCTGTTACCCCTTAACGGCATGGCATCTATGCATTGTTCAGCAAATGTCGGTGAAGCTGGCGATACTGCCATTTTCTTTGGTTTATCGGGTACCGGTAAAACCACCCTGTCAACGGATCCAAAACGTAAATTAATCGGTGATGACGAACATGGCTGGGATGATGAGGGTGTGTTTAACTTTGAAGGGGGTTGTTACGCTAAAACCGTCCGTTTAAGTGAAGAAGCTGAACCTGAGATTTTTAACGCGATTAAACGCGATGCATTACTCGAAAATGTGGTTGTTGGCGCTGATGGTGTGGTCGATTATGATGATGCGAGCAAAACCGAAAATGGACGTGTTTCATATCCAATTTATCATATTGAAAATATTGTTAAGCCTGTTTCGAAAGGCGGCCATGCCAAGAAAGTTATTTTCTTAACTGCTGATGCTTTTGGTGTTTTACCTCCAGTTTCCAAACTGACTAAAGCACAAGCGCAATATCACTTCCTATCGGGTTTCACCGCAAAATTAGCGGGTACAGAGCGTGGTATTACAGAGCCAACACCGACTTTCTCAGCTTGTTTCGGGGCCGCATTTTTACTGCTACACCCAACACAATATGCTGAGCAGTTAGTTAAACGTATGGAAGCGAGTGGCGCTGAAGCATACCTGGTTAATACCGGTTGGAATGGCAGCGGCAAACGCATATCAATCCAAGATACCCGTGCTATTATTGATGCGATCTTAGATGGGTCAATTGAAAAAGCACCCACCAAAACAATCCCGTACTTTAACTTGGAAGTCCCGTTAGCTTTACCGGGTGCGCGCAGCGAAATCCTTGATCCGCGCGATACCTATGCAACGCCTGCAGAGTGGGAGACAAAAGCGGAAGAGTTAGCAGAGCTGTTTATTACTAACTTTGCCCGTTATACCGATAAAGTAGAGGGGCTAGCCCTTGTTACTGCCGGACCACAATTAAACAAACTGCTTGTTTAATTTATAAAAAAAGATTCAACCTCAGCCAGTTAAGCTCCTCACTTAACTGGCTTTTTTATTAATTAAAATATCAAGATAATTATCTAACCTTTCACCAACTTCCCAACTAGATGTCTGACTAACTGCAACGCCCCATCTTCACCAGCCTGAGCCGGTGGATAATCAAGCTTCTCCAATTTCTTAATGACTGTGGTTAAATATGCACCTCTGAGCAGCGCAAGCTTAACTTCAGCAAAAGGTACGCGCACACTTAAAAACTGCTTTAAAAAGGGTGTTTCCGGCCAATCCGGACGTTCTAGACTAATAACCCTGACTTTTTGATATTGGGCGATAGCCGCAATTTCACAATAGGTGCCGTAACCAGGTTTTGTTAAAATAAGATCACAGCTGCCAAGTAACTGTAAAAAAGAAAAGGGTAACTCAGTTGATTGGCTCATATCATCGCGCAACGGTTCAACATCTTGATCGACCAGCCAATGCCACCCTGTTATACGGGGCCAATTCTCAAGATCCAGACGCATCGCTAACCCCCCCAGAGCCACTAAGCCGATTTTATTTATACCAGCAGGTAATTTTTGCAGTAACTGTGCACAGGGGGATGGCGGAAGGTGGAAAATGCTGCCTATCTGTATTTCCTTTGCCCGAAGAAATGGCACCGAGGGCAAAGGTTTATAAATGAAATCAACCCGTTGATAAATTGAGACCATTTTATCAAAAAGAGATTTTGCCTTGTTGATCTCAGGTTGCACGGGGTCAAGGCAATATGCTTGATAAATTTGAGCCCAATTAAAAGGGGCAACGGAAGCGGTCGGAATATTCAATTGGATCGCCGCGTGCAGACTAATCGGAGATATATTGCTGATCAGACAATCTGGTTTAATCTCTTCTAAAATCTGTTTCTCCTGATCAACCGCTTGCTGCCAGTGGTCATACAGAGATTCATATTTACGTGCACTGGCTTTTACATCCACCTCCACCGGGGAAACCATCAACATACCAAAATCATTACCCAGCGGGATCAGATCAAACTCGCAGCACAACCGCGACTGCAAATAAACCTTAGAGACCAAACTGAGCACAGTGATTTTTATATCAGGATACTTTTCTTTTACTTTATTAATAACAACGCAGGAAATGGCGGCATGTCCAAAACCATGGGCGGTTATCGAAAAACACAGATGCATAAAAAACTCCACTTGGCATGCTGATAAAAACAGCAAATTAATTAAAAAAGTGCAAAACGCATCCTGGCGGTTGGCGGTAATTTCTCTAAAGCTTTACAGATAAAATTTCAGGAAGTATGGTTAAACTATACCACTGTATTTTCATCTGCTTTGCCTGTCAAAAATCACCAACATCAAGAAGCAAGGAAGATCAGCCAGAAAAAAGGCCCTAGCCCGATAGCACCTTTTACAAATTGAATTGTTTTGCTCAAGTCTGTAAAACCAGTTATAACACAAGCATCTTATTTTTTATCCATCTTGGGAATCCTATTATGAAAGTTGCCATGTTCAGTACCCGCAGTTATGATATTAAACATTTTGATCCGCTGTTAACTGCTCAACAAAATCCTATACAGATCAAGTATTTTGATACCCGCTTAGATGTTCACACCAGCCAACTGGCTAAGGGTTATGATGCAGTCTGTGCCTTCGTAAACGATGATCTCTCCGCATCGGTATTAACTGAACTCGCAAGCCTAGGTATCAAGTTAATAGTGATGCGCTGTGCCGGTTTTAACAATATAGATTTAGCGGTTAGCAAGCAGCTAGGCCTGACTATCATGCGCGTTCCTGCATACTCCCCGGAAGCCGTTGCCGAACACGCTATCGCCTTAATGATGACCTTAAACAGACGTATTCATAAAGCTTATCAACGTACCCGTGATGCCAATTTTTCACTCGATGGATTAGTCGGGTTTAATATGTATGGTAAAACCATGGGGATTATCGGCACAGGTAAAATTGGCGTTGCCACTATGCGTATCCTAAAGGGATTTGGTTGTGAGATATTAGCTTATGACCCATACCCCTCTACACAGGCCATTGAACTTGGTGCTAACTATGTTTCACTTACAGAATTATTTACACGCAGTGATGCTATCACTTTGCATTGCCCGTTAACTGACGATAATCACCACCTGCTTAATAGTGAATCTTTTGCGCAAATGAAAGAGGGAGTGATGATCATTAATACCAGTCGTGGCGCTTTATTAAATGCCAAAGATTCAATCGATGCATTAAAAAGCGGAAAAATAGGCGCATTAGGCTTGGATGTTTACGAAGAAGAAGACTCACTGTTTTTTAACGATCACTCCAATGAGATTATCACCGATGATGTATTTCGCCGTTTATCTTCATGCCACAACGTCATCTTTACGGGCCATCAGGCGTTTTTAACCAAAGAAGCCTTAACCAGTATTGCCCAAACAACTCTGGATAATTTAAACTGTTTAGCTGCAGGGACAATCAATGGTAATGAAGTAAATTAAATTTTAGCGGGCATTAATAGGCGTTTTTAACCCAAGAAGCCTTAACCAGTATTGCCCAAACAACCCTGGATAATTTAAACTGTTTTGCTGCAGGCACAGGCAATGGTAATGAAGTAAATGAACACTGAATTCAAAAAAAAACAACCAATGAATTAGCATATCAATGGGCACTAACAAGAGAGACATTCTTTAGCCAGCGGGTCAAGGCGAGGGATTTAGCTTAATGGAGTCTCTCTATGCAGTTCTTTGATGATTTCAGTGATGGCCAGAATCAATGACGACTTAATGACCTGTCTATTCTGATCCAGTTTCATTTGCACAATAAAATAAGAACTTTCTTCTAACTGATTATTATCTAAGTTGGGAGGCAGAATTTTGGCCACAGCACTAATAGCATTTAAGCGCTCAAGGAGCAAAGGTGAAAGAAACTCTATTGACTCACCTTCTGACTGAACAAACTCTTTTAATGCAATAAACTTCTCAATATCTTGACAGGAGTCCTGAGATAGCAATCCCAATCCATATAACAGTTTGATACGAATAGGTAAATGAGCTAATGGACCATCACTGTTTAATAAAGGTTCAACAGCATATTTCACCGCATAATCATCTTTTCTAAACACATTTTGAATTAAGATATCAACGGCATCTTCAAACAGATCAAAACTGGCGGTAAAAAAATCATAGGCCGTTTCTGCTTCCGAAAGCGTTTCTACAATATCAATATCGAATTTTAAACGGGAAAATTTTGGCATAATTTTTCTAATAGAATAAATAAGTACCGCAAAAGCGGCACTGGGATTAAGTCATTATTTTAAGCTTTCATAAGCTTGCTCGACTAGTTTAACAGTTTCACTGTCAACAGCCAGTCCGGAATAGTGCGCTAATGTTGCTGCCAATCCCTTTTCAGCAAACATAGCCTGTAACTCAACGGCTTGAGGATCTTGATCATTTTTATATAGAAATGCCGCAGCGATCCCTTTAATTAAATGCGCATTAGGTAAACCGTACTCTAAAGTGCCATTAAGCGGCTTAATTAAACGATCGTTGGCACTTAATTTACGGATTGGCTGGCGACCAACACGATCGACCTCATCACGTAAATAAGGGTTAGCAAAACGCCCTAATATTTTTTGAATATAAGCCGCATGAGCTTGCACGTCAAAACCATAACGGCGTATTAACACTTCACCACTTTCTTGCATAGCAGCAGTCACATCGGCACGGATAGCATCATCGTCAATTGATTCTTTAATGGTCTCATGACCCGCAAGCACACCTAAGTATGCGGTGATTAGATGCCCGGTATTTAAGGTAAATAATTTACGCTCAACAAATGCCATTAAATTATCAGTGCATTCCATTCCTTTTATGGTTGGAATTTCACCTTTAAACTGGGTTTTATCAACAATCCATTCGCTAAAAGTTTCAACGGTTACCGCTAATGGATCCGTTTCTCCCGCTTCAGCAGGCGGCACAATACGGTCAACAGCCGAATCAACAAAACCAATGCTTTGGTCAGATTGCTCATGCAAAGACTCTGGCAGGAATTTGAAGACCTGTGCTTTTAGCTGGGTCGTACCACGAACCATATTTTCACAGGCAATAATATTTAACGGGGAATTATTACCGCTGTTTAAACGCAGCTCGATAGCATCCGCGATTGTTTTTGCAATAATATTCAATACGGTAGGACCTACCGCTGTAGTCACTAAATCAGACTCGGCAATCAATTTAACAATCTCAGGGCTGGTTGAATTAACGGCAGTAACATTGGTCACTTTTTCAACAACACACTCTGCACCAACAACATTTACATCGTATTCATTTCGCGCTATCAGGGCGTTAACCACCGTTTCATTGACATCCGCAAAGGTGACTTTAATACCCGCATCCGATAAAACTTTACCAATAAAACCACGGCCAATATTACCCGCGCCAAAATGTATCGCTTTCATAATAAACATTTCCCTAAATTTAAAAGAGGCTAGAAAATCTAGCCTTGAATATTTAGTCGGCAGCCTCAATTGAAGCTGCCAGCTTAAGAAGCCTCTAGTTAGCTAAAATTTTCAGTACATCTTCTTTATTGACTGTTGTTTTTAAACATTCTATTGCTTCTTCATCATCAAGTGCATTGGTGATGGCAGTGATAACATGAATATGTTCATCACCCTGCGCTGCAATACCAATCACTAGAATTGCAACATCATCTTCATCCTCACCCCATTGAATGCCTGCCGGGTACTGACAAAATACGATACCGGTTTTCAGCACATGTTTTTTTGTTTCAATAGTACCGTGAGGAACAGCAATAGATTCACCTAAATAGGTTGATACTAATTTTTCTCTATTATACATACCCTGTAGATACTCAGGCTCAACATAGTTCAATGCAATCAACTGCTCACCGGCAAATTTTATCGCCTCTTCCTTGGTTGTCGGTTTTAGTCCCAGGAAGATATTTTTATCGGTTAACTTCAAAGGACCTTCAGACTTTTTTGGGGCAGGCGCCTGTGCATTTTCGGCAGGTGCACTGCCGGCAGATGTAAGCTCTTTCACCAAATTATCGTACATCGCATTATCTAAGAAGTTAGTTAACGAAATATGCTGTGCATTTGGCGCATGTTTACGTGCTCTGTCGGTTAAGTCTTTATGAGTAACAACAATATCAACGTCACCGGGTAAATCATTGATAGCGGTATTAATCACTTCAATATTTAAATTTGCAGCTTGCACTTTTTTGCGTAACAGACTTGCGCCCATCGCACTTGATCCCATACCCGCATCACAAGCCACAATGATTTTTTTAACAGCAGACATATCTTTAGCAGTTGCAGTTGCTTGACCTTTAGAGCCCTGCTTCATGTCGCGCATTTGGTTTGCCGCTTCTTCTAGTGCATCTTCATCACCGGCAACATTTTTTTGTGTTTTAAGCAGTAAAGAAGCCACTAAGAAAGAAACCACAGCAGCAGCAGTAACAGCAAGGATAACACCCA
>JBLIEH010000030.1:0-10879 GCA_047632875.1 Psychromonas sp.
GAAATCTTAAGTTCGCCTAAGCCACTGATTGCAACTATATCGCCGGCTTCAGCCAGTGCCACATCGTTACGTTCAAGTCCTAAATAACCTAATACCTGACCGACCTTACCGTTACGTTTCTTACCGTCAGCACCAATGATTGTCACTTGCTGGTTAACTTTAACGCTACCGCGTGTAATACGACCCACTCCGATAACACCTACGTAAGAGTTGTGATCAAGTTGGGAAATTTGCATTTGGAAGTCACCATCGCGATCTGCAGAAGGTGGTTCAACGCTATCAACGATAGTTTGGAATAAAGGTTCCATGCTATCACTTTCTGTTTCCATCTCTTTAGTTGCCCAACCGTTTATAGCTGATGCATAAACAATCTGGAAATCTAACTGTTCGTCAGTGGCGCCAAGATTATCAAACAGATCAAAGACTTGATCTATAACCCATTCAGGACGCGCGCCTGCTTTATCGACTTTATTGATTACAACAATAGGTTTAAGGCCGTGTGCAAATGCTTTTTGAGTTACAAAACGCGTTTGTGGCATCGGGCCGTCAACTGCATCTACGATCAGACAAACACTGTCTACCATAGATAAAATACGCTCTACTTCACCACCGAAATCTGCGTGTCCAGGTGTATCTACGATATTGATATGGTAATCATTCCAAACAATCGCAGTGTTTTTTGCAAGGATAGTAATACCACGTTCTTTCTCTAAATCATTCGAGTCCATAACGCGCTCTTCAGAACCGCCGCGTGAATCTAGTGTTCCAGATTGCTCTAACAATTTATCAACAAGGGTGGTTTTACCATGGTCAACGTGAGCAATGATGGCAATATTTCTTAATTTTTCTAACAACATGACGAGCCTCAAAAGTAACAATTTATGAAAAAGTAACAATGTATGAAAAATACCAATTAGGTAAACCCAGCGCAATTTCACACTTTATTTATCTAATTGGTATTATTAGCGCACATTGTAACCATTATTCGAAAAATAGAAAGTTTTAACTCGGTCACAATTTGTGAAACCGTCCTGTATGATAGCTTTTCTCATCATTTACAAACAGCGAAAGCAGTGACGCACCAAGCTGGGGCAAAGGCGCACCACGATAGAGCGCTTATAAGGTGATATTTTACTCGTCAAAAAAAAAAGCTCAGATATAATGGACAGTCATCGGGAGGGCATAATTTTAGCCACTTGAGTAATTAAATAAATTTGTTATGGTTGTCCACCACTTTAAATGTCAATTGAGGTTCCAAACATGTCTACAAAAACAACACAAGATGTTCTTGATTATATCAAAGAGCAAGACGTAAAATTCGTAGATTTACGCTTTACCGATACCCATGGTAAAGAGCAACACGTGTCTATTCCGCATCACCAAGCAAACGAAGACTTTTTCGAAGACGGTAAAATGTTTGATGGCTCTTCAATTGCTGGCTGGAAAGGCATTCAAGATTCGGACATGGTATTAATGCCGGATCCATCAACTGCTGTTCTTGACCCATTTACTGATGATGCAACGCTTAATCTACGTTGTGACGTGTTAGAGCCTAAAACAATGCTTGGTTACGATCGTGACCCGCGCTCTGTGGCTAAACGCGCAGAAGCGTACCTACGTTCAACAGGCATTGCAGACACTATTTTATTTGGTCCAGAGCCAGAATTCTTCCTATTTGACGATGTTAAATACGGTAATACTATGCAGGGTTCATTCTTTTCGATCGACGCTAAAGAAGCGGCTTGGAACTCAGGCACGACCTATGAAGAAGGCAACACAGGCCACCGTCCTGGTATCAAAGGCGGTTATTTCCCTGTTGCACCCGTTGACTCCGCGCAAAATATCCGCAGCGCGATGTGTTTAATCATGGAAGAAATGGGCCTTGTTGTTGAAGCGCATCACCATGAAGTCGCAACCGCAGGTCAAAATGAGATCGCTTGTCGTTTCAATACCATGGTTAAAAAAGCCGATGAACTGCAAATTTACAAATATGTAGTACATAACGTTGCCCATGCCTACGGTCAAACTGCAACCTTTATGCCTAAACCACTTGTTGGTGATAACGGCTCAGGTAATCACTGTCACCAGTCTCTTGGTAAAGACGGCGTTAACCTGTTCTCCGGCGATCAGTACGGCGGCCTTTCTCAGTTAGCGTTGTACTACATTGGTGGTATTATCAAACATGCTAAAGCACTTAATGCATTTACTAACGCGTCAACTAACTCATACAAACGTTTAGTGCCTCATTTTGAAGCACCTGTCATGTTAGCTTACTCTGCGGGTAACCGTAGTGCATCTATCCGTATTCCAATTGTACCGTCACCAAAAGCGGCACGTGTCGAAGTACGTTTTCCTGACCCCACAATGAACCCGTACCTCGGTTTCTCAGCAATGTTAATGGCGGGCCTTGACGGTATTAAAAACAAGATCCACCCTGGCGATTCACTTGATAAAGATTTATATGATCTTCCTAAAGAAGAAGCGGATGCAATCCCGCAAGTCGCTGTTTCTTTTGAAGAAGCGCTTGCTGCTCTTGATGCTGACCGTGACTTCTTAACGGCAGGTGATGTCTTCTCAAATGATTCAATTGATGCATACATCGGCCTTAAAATAGCTGAATGTGAAGCCGTTTCTCGTGCAACGCATCCAAAAGAGTTCGAATTATACTACAGCGTATAATTAAGCCCTCGCTCAGGTAATGTTAGGTTATGAAGGACTGTAATCTAACAACAATTCCACTTTAATTAGCGGCATTGTTAGCAGCTAAAAGGATCAACTTGTTTGATCCTTTTTTGTCTCTATTACCCCCATTAAGCAATACAAACCCCATAACACGCTTCTCACCTATAAAAATAACTACCCCCAAAAAAACGCGGCTTTTTTACTGCTTAAAAACTGGCACATTTATTGCTTTAAACTTCTCATATCATCTTTTAAATTTAAAAATAACCAAGCTGATCCCATCCAGCCTCTATTTTATAAGTCAAGGAGCCCCACATGAGTGGAAACCAAAATCGTCTTAAAGCCATTGAGCAAATTACTAACCGTGCAGCCACTGTGGTCGACAAACCTGAGCCATTAAGTAAAATTTGGGCAGAAGACGTTTTTAATCTTCAGAAAATGGAAGAGGCGTTATCAAAAAATGCTTTTAAAGCGATCAAAAAAACGGTTCAAACGGGCAGTGCGTTAGAGCCGGCAACAGCTGATGTGGTTGCTGCCGCGATGAAAGATTGGGCGCTTAGCAAAGACGTTAAATTCTATTCTCATATCTTTTACCCTATGACTAACATTACCGCAGAAAAACATGATGGTTTCATCATCACCAACTCTGACGGCGGTGCTATTACTGAATTTACCGGTAGTCTGTTGATCAAAGGTGAGCCGGACGGCTCTTCTTTCCCTAACGGCAGCTTGCGTATGACCAATGCTGCACGTGGTTATACGGCTTGGGATCCAACCAGCCCTGCCTACATTATGCATACGGCTAATGGTTCAACCTTAATGATCCCAAGTGTCTTTATGTCTTGGACGGGTGAAGCCTTAGATAAAAAAATTCCACTGCTGCGCTCAATTTCAGCAATGAATGAAGCTGGCCAAAAAGTACTGAAATTAATGGGCGAAACCGATGCCGCGCCGCTTAATTCAAGCTGTGGTGCTGAGCAGGAATACTTCCTCGTTGATGAAAATTTCGCTAATGCACGCCCGGATCTGTTACTGGCAGGCAGAACCTTATTCGGTGCTCCTCCCGCTAAAGGTCAGCAATTTGATGATCACTACTTTGGTGCAATCCCTGAACGCGTGCAAGTGTTCATGCAGGATTTTGAAAACAAACTTTACAAACTGGGTATCCCGGCTAAAACCCACCACAACGAAGTGGCCCCTGGTCAATTTGAAATTGCACCTTATTATGAAGCGGCTAACGTTGCGGCGGATCATCAGCAACTGTTGATGACGGTCATGAAAAGCACGGCGAAAGAGCATGGTTTCCTGTGTTTATTACATGAAAAACCCTTTGCCGGTATTAACGGCTCGGGTAAACACGTTAACTGGTCTGTGGGCAACAGCACCCAAGGTAACCTGTTAGATCCAGGCAGTACACCGCATGACAACCTTAATTTCTTGCTGTTCTGCGGCGCAGTTATTCGCGGCGTGCATAAATATGGCCCATTATTACGCGCAGTTATTGCATCTGCGTCTAATGACCACCGCCTCGGTGCTAACGAAGCGCCACCGGCCATTCTTTCTGTTTATTTAGGTGAGCAGTTAGAAGGGCTATTTAACGACATTAAAAATGGCAAGCTGTTAACCTGTGCTGATGGTGGTTTAATGGATCTTGGCTTATCACAAATCCTTCATTTTGAACGTGATCCGGGTGACCGTAACAGAACCTCACCCTTTGCATTCACAGGTAACCGTTTTGAGTTCCGCGCTGTCGGCTCATCACAATCAGTCTCCGGTCCATTGGTTGCTATGAATACTATGCTGGCTGATTCATTAAGCTGGATTGCTGAAAAATTAGAGATTGCCTTAGCAAAATCTGAGAACCAAAATCTTGCCGTTATCTCTGTATTAAAAGAGTTAATGGAGCTGCATGGTAATGTTGTCTTTGGCGGTGACGGTTACTCGGAAGAATGGCACAAATTGGCAGTTGAAGAGCGTGGTTTACAAAACATTCCCACAACGGCGGATGCTTTACCTGCATTTCGTGAAGAGTCTGTGGTTAAACTTTTTGAAAAGACCGGAGTACTATCACCCGTTGAATTAGAAAGTCGCTACCAAGTTTATGCTGAGCAATATATTCTTTCGATTGAAGTAGAAGCTAAATTAGTGATTGATATGGCAACCACCACTATTTACCCTACCGCTATCAGTTACTTATCTCAGCTGGGTCTAACGACTTCAGCCATGACCGGGCTAGGTATCGAGCTTGATACTTCACTGACGTCTCAAATCGCAGTTGAGGCTAATGCGATGAACGCTGCTGTTACTGAACTTAAACAAGCAATAGCGACGCATGACTTTGCCGATATTGAAGCGCATATGCATTTTTGTGCTGATGTGATTCGTGATTTAATGGATCAAACTCGGGTGCACGCAGATGCGCTTGAAGCCCTGGTTGCTGATGAGTTATGGCCATTGCCTAAGTACCAAGAAATGTTATTTATCAAATAACATTTTATTTAGGGTCAACAGGTACGTTTACTGACCCTGAACAAAGACCAATAAGGAGGCTCACTTTTTCTGCACAAAAAGTGAGCCTTCTCATTTAGAGTGACACAAGCTGCACTAATAAGGGTTTTTTATTGCCTAACAGAAAATGCTAACCCACAATATACCCAAACTAGTGGAGGATGCTGATTCCTGCATTTTCAAATAATTTGAGTATAGAATATTATATTTTAATATTGGGGTATCTATTATATGAATTTATCTTTATTGAGCACGGCATCTTTAATCTGTCTTTGTAGCGCTTTTTCATCAATGACAGCCGCCACAACCAAAATATATCACTGGGTTGATGACAACGGCAAAAGCCATTATTCCGATACTGCGGCTATTGGCACGGAAGAGATCCAAGTGGTTAATAAAAATATCGTCAAATCCGATAACGTACAAACCGCGCCAACGCTAAAAAACACAGCAGCCGTGAAAGCAGAACCCGCAATTATCTATCAGGCCGAGATTATCTCGCCTGAAGATGGCAGGCCACTTCGCAGTAATGATGGTTCGATTGAGATACAGGTTAAAACAACGCCTGAAAAATCCCCCACCCAAAAAGTGCAACTCTTTTTAGACGGAAATGCATTGGGCAGCCCGCAAATTGCATCAACAATACGGGCAGAAAATATTGATCGGGGTACTCATCAGGTACAAGTTCAATTATTAGATGAAAGTGGCAAGGTTCTTGCAAGAACACAGGTAGTGACCCTACATTTGCAACGAGTATCCAGCATATCCACTCCATAATAAGGCTGAAATGTTAAATAATCATTCAAACTCACTTGCCGTTGCCATACTTGAAGAAGCGAATACGGCATTCGTTATTATCAGCGCAGAATTAAAACTGATCTATGCAAACCCTGCGAGTGAGGTTTTATTGTCACAAAGCAAACAACGCCTTTACCAGCAAAGTTTGCAGCAACTGGCCAATCATTATCATTTCAATCCCAGCTATATTGAAGCCGTATTTACCCATAAGAATGCCTTCACGGACAGTGAAACAAGCTTACTGGTTGATGGTCATCCTCTGTTAATGGCATTAAGTGCCACCTATTTAGAGTTTGAAAACAGGGATTATGTGATCATTGAAATGCACTGTATTGAACGGCAGCGTAAGATAAGCCAATTCCATTATCAAGAGCATCAACAAAAAGCCGCAAAAGATCTTGTTCGCGGACTTGCTCATGAAATAAAAAATCCGCTCGGTGGCCTGCGCGGGGCGGCACAATTATTAGAAAGTGAACTTGCAGATCCTGAACTTAAAGAGTTTACCCAAATAATTATCGAACAAGCGGATCGTCTAAGCGCGTTAGTTAATCGTTTATTAGGCCCGCAGACCTTGGGGAAGCGCTCCTCTCATAATTTACATTCCGTCCTTGAGAAAGTGCGGAAATTAGTCTGTTTAGATCTGCCTGAGCATATTAGCATCAAAATTGATTATGACCCGAGCATTCCGGATTTTGAAATGCAGCCGGATCAACTGCAGCAAGCATTCTTAAATATTCTTCAGAATGCAGTACAATCCCTGATCATCCAGCCTGAGAAAAACTTAGAAATAATTATAAAAACACGCACCGCTCACCAAGTCATTATTCATGGTGTATTGCAGCGCCTCGCGGCTGAAATTAAAATAATTGATAATGGCTCAGGCGTCCCTGCACATTTAAAGGATACATTATTCTACCCGATGGTCACGGGCCGCAGCGATGGTACGGGCTTGGGACTATCTATTGCTCAGGAGCTTATTAAACAAGAGAGAGGACGTATCGAATGCAACAGTACGGAAGGTTATACTGAGTTTATTATCTACCTGCCTTTAACTATTTAATAATAATAAAAAAAGACCTGCCTCAGGTTAAAAATTTAACATTGATAAAAAAGGAAAAAAAGATGCCTTCAGCTTGGATTGTGGATGATGACCACGCTATTCGTTGGGTTTTAGAGCGTACTCTAAAAGCTGAAAAGATTAACTATGCCAGTTTCCCCGACGGTGAATGTTTATGGCAACAGTTACAGATAGAGCAACCCGAGGTTATTATTTCCGACGTGCGTATGCCGGGTATTGATGGGATAACACTCATGGAACGTATCCATAAGCGTTTTCCAACCATTCCTATTATTATAATGACCGCGCACAGTGATTTGGACAGCGCGGTGAATGCCTACCAGAGTGGCGCCTTTGAATACCTGCCAAAACCCTTTGATATTCATGAAGCCACGGCTTTAATTCAACGCGCGATTAGCCATAGCATTGAATTAAAAAGCAAAAAAAAGGAGCCTGAATTGCTTGTTGCAACGCCGGAAATTATCGGTGAAGCACCGGCAATGCAGGAGGTGTTCCGCATTATTGGTCGTTTATCTCGTTCCAGTATGAGTGTATTGATCAATGGCCAATCTGGTACAGGTAAGGAGTTGGTTGCAAAGGCTTTACATAAACACAGCCCGCGAAAAGATAAGACCTTTATCGCCCTGAATATGGCCGCCATTCCCAAAGAGTTGATCGAAGCTGAACTCTTCGGTCATGAAAAGGGAGCGTTTACCGGTGCGGCCGCAAATCGTCAAGGTCGGTTTGAACAAGCCGATGGCGGGACACTTTTTTTAGATGAAATTGGGGATATGCCATTAGATGTGCAAACCCGTTTATTACGAGTACTCGCGGATGGTAAATTCTACCGGGTGGGCGGCCATCAGGGGATAGCAGTGGATGTGCGCATTATTGCCGCTACCCACCAAAATTTAGAAGAAAAAGTGCAATCGGGTGATTTCCGGGAAGATCTTTTCCACCGTTTAAATGTCATTCGTATCCAACTGCCCACTTTAAAAGAACGTCGTGAAGATATTAGTTTATTAGCACAACATTTTTTAAATAATATTGCCAAAGAGTTAAATGTCAAAAGCAAACAACTTACAATGGAGTCAAAAGAGTATTTAACGCAACTGCCTTGGCCGGGAAATGTGCGTCAACTGGAAAACGTTTGCCGTTGGGTGACGGTCATGACCAGCGGACAGGAAGTCCATATTTTCGATTTACCTCCGGAATTAAGTGCCCAAGTGACCCAAGCTGCTGATGATGGAAATCCGCTTTGGCAGAAACAGTTACGCGAATGGACTACGGCTGAATTAAAACAGGGCAAGGAGAATATACTCGCCAATGCTCTGCCGGAATTCGAAAAAATAATGTTGCAGGCGGCATTGCAGTACACTCAGGGTAAAAGACAGGAAGCCGCGACCCTACTGGGTTGGGGTAGAAATACACTGACCCGTAAATTAAAAGAGTTTGATATTTCATAACAGAGTAAAATGGCCTTTTCGCTTTCAGGCCTTCAAACCTCAAACCTTCTAGTTGTAAGCTAGAAAGAAAAAAAGGCTGTAACCTTATACAAAGTTACAGCCTTATATCTTTTAGACCTTCAAGCCGTCAGCCATAAGCTGACAGCTATCTGCTTCTTATTTGAATGTTTTTAAATTTCTTTCAAACTCTTCATACTTATCTGTTACTGCTTTTTCCGGCGGAGCCGTGACTAAACTGGTGATAACAATCGCCGCAGAAGCAAAAATTATTCCCGGTACAATCTCATACACCTCAAAAATACCACCGGTTAACTGCTTCCAGACAACAATAGTAATACCACCGACAAGCAGCCCGGCTAAAGCACCATTTCGGTTCATTCGTTTCCAGTATATGCTTAATACTAATACCGGACCAAATGCGGCGCCGAAACCGGCCCAGGCATAGGAAACCAAACTAAGCACCGAACTATCGGGGTCCATCGCGAAATACAAGGCTAATAGCGCTAATCCAATCACTCCCAAACGTCCTACCATCAGCACTTCCTTAGAAGATGCTTCAGGGCGTAGAAGCTGTTTGTAAAAGTCTTCTGCTAATGCCGAAGATGACACTAATAACTGCGAATCAGCGGTACTCATAATAGCGGCAAGGATAGCGGCTAACAAAATACCGGCAGGGATTGGATGGAAGACAGCGTTAACTAAAACCATAAAGATCTTTTCGCCATCGGCCACTTCCATGGACAAATTATTTTGCACAAATACCAGACCAACAATACCCACCATCACCGATCCAAAGATAGAGATCATCGTCCAGCTCACCGCAATACGGCGTGCGGCCGTTAAGTCTTTATTGGTGCGTGTTGCCAGAAAACGCGCCAGGATATGTGGCTGGCCAAAATAACCCAGACCCCAGGCGACTAATGAAACAATCGCAATCCAGGTTAACGGCTCACCATCCATGCCAGTCCATAGGGTAAGCAGTTCCGGATTAATATTTTCCAGATTAGTGCCTAGCTGACTGAATCCTCCCTGCATGGCGACTATAGGTACAATCACTAGCGCTGCAGACATTAATAAGCCCTGCACTAAATCTGTCCATGATACCGCCAAAAATCCGCCAAACAGGGTATAGGAAACAATGCATATAGCACCGACAATTACCGCGTAGGTATAATCCAGGCCAAATACAGTTTCAAATAATTTACCACCGGCAACCAAACCTGAACTGGTGTAAAAAAGGAAGAACATCAGGATGAAAAAAGCGGAGATGGTTTGCAGCAATCTGGTTTTATCATTAAAACGACGGGCAATAAATTCAGGCAAAGTTAATGCGTCATCGGTTGTAATAGTATAAGTACGCAGACGTTTTGCAGTGATCAGCCAGTTAGCCCAGCTACCAATTAATAGTCCACCAGCGAGCCACAAAGACTCCATGCCCGCGGCGTAAGCGTAACCTGGTAAACCCAGTAATAACCAGCCACTCATATCGGAAGCACCGGCAGATAATGCCGCAGGCCATGGACCTAAAGAACGTCCGCCTAAAAAATAATCCGATGTGTCGCTGGTGCGTTTATATGCGTAATAACCGATGAGTAACATTACCACCAGGTAGACAAGAAATGTCCCCACTATGGCAAAAGTATTTTCAATCATAAGACTCCTATTAATTTAAACTTAAAAACTGAAAGTGATTATACCAAGATAAATGATCTAAATCATGAAATTTATCACAGAATAAACAATCACTTATTTTATATATTACAATTTATCTTGCTAGCAGTTGTTTTATCAGCAATACCCCCTGATCATTGTTCGACAGCTTTCCCGAGACTTCAAACTGCTCAATATTGCTTGCCATCCACTGCAAATAATCAAACTGTAAAGCAAAAGATCCGGCCTCTTTATTTGCTTCAGCTAAACCCGCCAACTGCTTATTCTGCAGTAAAATAAAATCGACCACAGAGCCATTTAAATTTTTTATCTCTAAAGGAATTTTAGCATTATCACTGCGAATATTGACATTTTCGACAATAAGCTCCTTTAAAAAAAGATTGTTAATCGAAAATGGCGGTTTATTTTTTTTAACCGCGCCAGAATCATTAAACATGGCTGGAATAACTAAATTCATATCTTTCATTGCCAACAGTTGTACCCTTAACTCTTGAACCGATAAAAACGGGTCGGATAACGGCTTTATTGAAAATAAGGCATCTGCCCGAAGTTGTAGCTCTCCGGCGAAAATTTTGCTGCTCAACTTGGTGATACTGGCTTTATTATTATTAAGCGAAGCCACAAGCTCTGTATCTTGCAGTACAACCTCATCCTGTCCCGCTAAAGCGAGATTGAGTGAATTGGCTTTAAGATTTAA
>JBLIEH010000031.1:0-10791 GCA_047632875.1 Psychromonas sp.
GGTGCGGAGATGTCTGGTTTACTGGAGATAGCTCTGGCTATTTTGTCATTACTTGCCGCCGTTATTTCACTCGCTGGCATTTTACTGCTTTCAAATAAACTGCAGGATTTAATTGGCGAGCAAGGTTTGGAAATTATACCCAAAATCACCGGATTATTTGTTTCCGCCATTGGCGCTCAAATTATTTTTTCCGGCATTCAAGGCTTCCTGTTGCAGTCATAATTTATTATCATTCGTTTCATCGGTTATTCCTGGTCTTTTCTCTGTGTGGCGCGCAGCGCCTCTGTGCCTCGGTGGTAGTATCTTTAATCTTTTTGAAAAATGGAAGATTCACCACAGAGCACACGCACACTTCATCAGACTGCGAAACGTCGTTTCGATTCTTTTTCATCAACAGAGTTAAAGAGGGAAAATACAAACAAATAGTTAGCTTTTTAGTCATTCCTCTGTGTAGCGCGCAGCGCCTCTGTGTCCTCTGTGATAGTGTCTTTAAGCTTTTAACAAAAAATTAGCACGCCATCATGAAAATAAATGTTCGTATTTAAGTCGGAAAACCCTAGGCTATTATATTTTAATCGCATATTTGAATATAAAATGAATGAATTTGGTATAACGGGTTGATTTTTCATGTTCAAACCCATACATCCTCAATTAGATGTCATTACTTTAGATTCGATTTCTAACTAAAGAGCAAAATATTGTCGCCTATTTGAGTTATGCGATTTAATTGAAGCAATTGTTTACTATCTGTTTTTCTGCCTTGCAGATTGGTGATTTTAGAAGTTATGATTTGCTGACAATTTTTCATTTTTTGTAAGACTCGACTAAAGCTTAAACAGTGTCTATAATGGTGGGTCTTAAATTTCATCATTGAAATTAAACTCAATAATTTACTGAGGTGTTATTTTAATCTATGTTGTTGTTTAAAAACGATAATGCCTTAGAAGTTTAACTCATCATCGAAGATGAGCTGAACTGGCTAACTTAATTTATTAACGTCAAAAAGATAAAGGAAATAAAATGCAAGTTTCTGTTGAATCAACACAAGGTCTAGAGCGCAAGCTTACTGTCACTATTGCTGCTGCAGCATTTGATAAAGAGTTTGATAGCCGCGTTCATCATTTAGCTAAAACACAACGTGTTGATGGTTTTCGCCCAGGTAAAGTGCCTACTTCTGTTGTCACTAAGCGTTTTGGCGCGAGTATTTTCCAAGAAGTTGCTGGTGAATTAATGCAGCGCAACTTTTCTGAAGCCGTTATGACTGAAAAACTTAACCTGGCAGCTCGACCTACTTTTGAACCGCATACGCGTGAAAAAGGTCAAGACTTTACTTTTACTGCAACATTTGAAGTTTATCCAGAAGTCACATTGAACGCATTAGATGAGTTATCCGTTGACAAGGATTCTGCACAAGTTACTGAATCTGATCTGGATAAAATGATTGAGACGCTGCGTAAACAACATGCCGAATGGAATGCTGTTGAACGCGAAGCTGCAAATGATGACCAAGTTAAACTTGATTTCGAAGGCTCTATTGATGGAGAAGTATTCGAAGGCGGAAAAGCTGAAGGATTCGAAATTGTATTAGGCAGCGGTAGAATGATCCCTGGTTTTGAAGCGGGTATTGTTGGTCATGCTGCGGGCAGTGAGTTTACTATCGATGTAAACTTTCCAGAAGAATACCATGCAGAACAACTTAAAGGTAAAGCTGCACAGTTTGCCATTAAATTGTCTAAAGTTGAAGAACAAATTCTGCCAGAAATTACGCCTGAATTTGTCCAAAAATTTGGTGTTGAAAATGGTGAGTTAGATACATTAAAACATGATATAAAACAGAATATGGTGCGTGAACTAAATCAGGCACTTAAAAATAGTGTTAAAGATAAAGTATTAAATGCGCTGGTAGAAAACAATGAAATTGAAATACCGAAAGCGTTAGTTGAAGAAGAAATTGTTCTTTTACGTAAGCAGGCAATGGAACGTTACGGTAAAGAAATGGATCCTGAAAACTTACCTGAGTTACCGGCTGAACTGTTTAAAGAGCAAGCTGAAAAACGCGTTAAAGTAGGTTTTCTGTTAGGCGAAGTAATCAAAGTTAATGAATTGACAGTTGATCAAGAAAAAGTGACTGCATTAATTGAATCGGCCGCATCAGCTTATGATAACCCTGCAGAAGTTATTGCATACTACAAAAATAACAAAGAAATGATGCAGAACATGGAAAATGTTGCATTAGAAGAGCAAGCAGTTGATTTTATCATTGAAAAAGCTAAAGTAACGGAAGTGAACAAATCGTTCGACGAAGTTATGAATAAAGAGGTTGCTTAATAGATAGCTATTAAGCAATTCTTATACCCAATATACAACGCAGAGATGAGAGACTTTTGATTTTTCAGGCGTTCGGGTATTAGCTTTCAATGGCTCGAGTGATTTCACTCGGGCCATTTTACATTCAGTGTATTAGCAATTTAATTTAATTTATTAGGGTAGAAGTCGA
This sequence comes from Psychromonas sp., assembly GCA_047632875.1. Lineage (GTDB taxonomy): Bacteria > Pseudomonadota > Gammaproteobacteria > Enterobacterales > Psychromonadaceae > Psychromonas. The sequence continues at coordinate 2,498 of JBLIEH010000031.1, forward strand.
ACATGTCAAATCCATTTGCTGGAAATACCGATCCAATTAGTAACGCGCTTATTCCTATGGTTGTGGAACAAACAGCAAAAGGTGAGCGTTCTTATGATATTTATTCACGTTTATTAAAAGAGCGTGTTATCTTTTTGACCGGCCCTGTTGAAGATCACGTGGCCAACGTCATTGCTGCACAATTATTATTTTTAGAATCAGAAAGTCCGGAAAAAGACATCTTTATTTATATCAATTCACCGGGCGGATCGATCAGTGCGGGTATGGCAATCTACGATACAATGCAGTTTATAAAACCCGATGTGAGTACTGTTTGTATGGGCATGGCTGCGAGTATGGGCGCCTTTTTACTCGCCAGCGGTGCGCCGGGTAAACGTCATTGCCTACCTAATGCAAAAGTGATGATTCATCAACCATTAGGCGGATTCCAAGGTCAAGCTTCTGATTTTGAAATTCATGCTAAAGAGATACTGGCGACCAAACAGCGTATGAATGAATTATTAGCCTTTCATACGGGTAAAGATATTGAGATCATCGCGCAAGATACAGATCGTGATAATTTTATGCGCGCAAATGAAGCAGTAGAATACGGCATTGTTGATTCAGTGTTAACGCAAAGAAAATAAGTAAAGGAAAAAAAATGCCAAATAAAAACGATAGCAACAGCTTACTTTATTGTTCTTTTTGTGGAAAAAGTCAGCACGAAGTAAAAAAACTGATTGCCGGTCCTTCTGTTTATATTTGTAATGAATGTGTTGATCTTTGTGATGATATTATCAAAGAAGAGATTGCAGAGATAAGCAGTGCAAGCGAATCGACAAAGAGCGATAAAAAATTACCAACACCCCATGAAATTCGTGCCAATCTGGACGATTATGTCATTGGCCAAGACATCGCCAAAAAAGTATTGGCAGTCGCGGTATATAACCATTATAAGCGTTTAAAGCACGGTGCTGTTTCTGACGGTGTTGAGCTCAGTAAAAGTAATATTCTTCTGATTGGTCCAACGGGCAGCGGTAAAACCCTGCTGGCAGAAACAATGGCACGCTTATTAGACGTACCATTCGCGATGGCCGATGCAACAACCCTCACTGAAGCAGGTTATGTTGGTGAAGATGTTGAAAATATTATTCAAAAGCTGTTACAAAAATGTGATTACGATCCTGAAAAAGCGCAACACGGTATTATCTACATCGACGAAATTGATAAGATAACCCGTAAATCGGAAAATCCGTCTATCACGCGTGATGTGTCGGGCGAAGGTGTACAACAAGCGTTATTAAAATTGATCGAAGGCACGGTTGCTTCTATTCCGCCTCAGGGTGGACGCAAACATCCAAATCAAGAGTTTATCCAGGTGGATACCTCCAAGATACTGTTTATTTGTGGTGGTGCATTCTCTGGTTTAGACGGCATCATTGAACAACGTGTTGAGACAGGCACGGGCATTGGTTTTGGCGCGACGGTACGAGATAAAGATTCAAAAGCGACGCTCAGTGAAACCTTTCAAAAAGTGGAGCCTCAGGATTTAATTAAATACGGCCTGATTCCCGAGTTTATAGGGCGGTTACCTGTTATTGCAACATTAGCTGAATTAGATGAGCAAGCATTAGTTGAAATATTAACCGCACCGAAAAATGCAATCACTAAACAATATGCCGCATTATTTGGTTTAGAAAATGTCGAGCTTGAGTTCAGGGAAAACGCATTAATCGCAATGGCGAAAAAAGCGATGGGCCGGAAAACCGGTGCACGCGGACTGCGTTCAATTGTTGAAGCTGTATTGTTAGACACTATGTATGATTTACCCTCGGTAAAAAATGTCAGCAAAGTTGTCATTGATGAAAATGTTATTGATGGTCAGGCAAAACCTTTATTGATTTATTCGGAAGAGCAAAAGCAATTAGCATCGTCTGATAAATAAGCAATCACACCAATAATAGTTAAGAAAGAGAGCCTTGTGCTCTCTTTTTTCATTTATTACCTTGAAAAAAAAACTCCAATCCCCAGTATAGGTTATTACGCTTTCTAAAATTTATTTGTTGTCGAGTATAAGAAGAAATAAATGAATATTTTCTGGGGATATTATGAAAACTGAATCAGAGCTGCAATTAACCTTGCCGGTATTACCCCTACGTGATGTAGTGGTTTACCCGCACATGGTTGTTCCACTTTTTGTTGGTAGAAAAAAATCTATCAGCTGTTTAGAAGCTGCCATGGAGCAGGGGAAAAAAGTCTTATTAGTGGCACAAACGGAAGCTTCATTAGATGATCCAAAATTAGACGATTTGTATACCGTTGGGACAATTGCAAATATTCTGCAATTATTGAAATTACCGGATGGTACCGTTAAGGTGTTGGTTGAAGGTGTACAACGTGCGCGATTGATTAATAACATTGACAATAAAGATTATTTTTTTGCTGAAGTTGAGCTGCTTGAAAGCGAAGCCATTGATGAAAAAGAGGAAGAGGCTTTATTACGCAGTGTAATGGGGCAATTTGAATCTTATATCAAACTTAATAAAAAAATCCCGCCCGAGGTTTTAGCGTCAGTAAATGGTATTGATGATGCAGAACGTTTAGCTGACACCATCGCCGCACACATGCCGTTAAATCTAGAAGATAAACAAACCGCCTTAGAGTTAAACTCTATTACTGAGCGATTTGAATATCTGATGGCGATGATGGAAAATGAAGAAGATATTCTAAAAGTTGAAAAACGTATCCGTTCGCGCGTTAAAAAGCAGATGGAGCGGAGTCAACGTGAGTATTATCTTAATGAACAGATGAAAGCAATTCAAAAAGAGTTGGGCGAGTCTGAAGACGGAGCCAATGACCATGACCAACTTGCTGAAAAAATAGAGCAGGCTGGTATGTCTGAAGAAGCTTATGAAAAAGCAACTTCAGAGCTTAAAAAATTAAAAATGATGTCGCCAATGTCATCTGAAGCAAGCGTTATCCGAACTTACATTGAAAGCTTAGTGAATGTTCCCTGGAAAAAACGCACGCCGATGAAAAAGAATCTGGCTAAAGCTGAGGAAATATTAGACGCGGATCATTATGGTTTAGAAAAAGTAAAAGAGCGTATTTTAGAATACCTCGCAGTGCAAACGCGTATTAATAAATTAAAGGGGCCAATTTTATGTTTAGTCGGTCCTCCTGGTGTCGGTAAAACCTCATTAGGGCAGTCAATTGCACGCTCCACCGGCCGTAAATATGTTCGTATGGCATTAGGTGGTGTGCGAGATGAAGCAGAAATTCGCGGGCATCGTCGCACCTATATCGGTTCACTGCCAGGCAAAATAATTCAAAAGATGACTAAAGTAGGGGTGAAAAACCCACTGTTTTTATTAGATGAAATAGATAAAATGGCCTCTGATCTGCGCGGTGATCCTGCTTCTGCTTTACTTGAAGTGTTAGATCCCGAGCAAAATAATACCTTTAACGACCATTATTTAGAAGTTGACTATGATTTGTCAGATGTCATGTTTGTTGCTACTTCAAATTCAATGAACATTCCCGGACCATTGCTGGATCGAATGGAAGTCATTCGCTTATCGGGTTATACCGAAGATGAGAAATTGAATATTGCTCAGCAGCATCTAACCGGTAAACAAGTTAAACGTAATGGCTTGAAAGACAGTGAAATCAGTATCGATGACAGTGCTATTATCGGCATTGTTCGTTATTACACGCGCGAAGCCGGAGTACGTTCATTAGAGCGCGAAATCTCAAAAATTTGCCGTAAAGTGGTCAAACAGATACTGCTTGATAAAAAGATCAAAAAAGTGGACGTGAACATTGATAATTTGAAAGATTATCTCGGGGTACGCCGTTTTGATTTCGGTAAAGCGGATTCGACCAATCAAGTCGGTCAAGTGACTGGACTTGCCTGGACAGAAGTCGGGGGCGAGCTGTTAACCATTGAAGCGACCTCCGTTCCGGGGAAAGGTAAATTAACCTATACCGGGTCCTTGGGTGATGTAATGAAAGAGTCAATTCAAGCTGCGATGACGGTGGTGCGTGCTAAAGCTGAAGAGTGGCGAATCAACGCTGATTTTCATGAGAAACGCGATATTCATGTGCATGTACCCGAAGGTGCAACGCCCAAAGACGGTCCAAGTGCAGGCGCTGCTATGTGTACCGTGCTGATTTCCAGCCTGACGGGTATACCTGTCCGAGCAGACGTTGCGATGACCGGGGAAATTACGTTGCGCGGAGAAGTGTTACCGATTGGTGGTTTGAAAGAGAAACTATTGGCTGCGCGACGAGGTGGCATTAAAACCGTTTTAATACCTTTTGAAAACACCCGTGATTTAGAAGACATTCCCGATAACATAAAAGAACAACTCGAAATCAAACCCGTTCGATGGATTGATGAAGTGTTGGAAATTGCGCTGCAGGATAGTATAAAAGGATTTTCGTTGGAAAAATCACCTAAATAGGTGATAAACCGCAGAAAATAGAGGGCTGCAGGTGAGTTTTTTATAAATTTACTTGCACCTAATTAAATAGCAACGTAGCCTTACAAAAATTGAATTAAAGGCTTATGAATTAAGTTTTTCATGACGGACATTAAAATAATAAGATGGAGATATAAAATGAACAAAGGACAACTGATCGATAATATTGCGGAAAGTGCTGATATTTCTAAAGCAGCAGCGGGCCGTGCACTAGACGCTTTTATCGAAAGTGTAACGACTGCATTAGTTGAAGGTGATAATGTTTCACTTATTGGTTTTGGTGCTTTCTCAGTTAAAGAGCGTGCGGCACGTACGGGCCGTAACCCACAAACCAACGAACCGATCCAAATTGCAGCAGCTAAAGTACCTGCATTTAAAGCCGGTAAATCATTAAAAGATGCAATCAACGCTTAATCGCTTGTTTGATAAATACTATAGCCGGTTTATTTGCAGTGATGCAATACAACAGTTATACATTAAGCGCATCCGATGATGCGCTTTTTTATTTAATATCGATTCTATTAAAAAGTATCTTTTTAGTGTTAAAATTTGAAGCGCTTTAGTTGCACATGCGGCGATTAACGGCAGAATGTTATCAATTAAGTTGCCATTAAAAATTGGTATAAGTTTTTAAGAGAAGAAAAGTTATGTTAGATAAAATGCGCGAAGGCGCACAAGGTGCCACGGCTAAAATTATAATAGTTGTTATCATTCTCTCCTTCGCCTTAGCTGGCGTGAGCAGTTATTTAGGCGGTAGCAATGTTGCCGTTGCTGTAGTCGTGAATGGTGAAGAAATCAGTAAGACGACAGTTGATCAAGCTTATCAAAATGAACGTTCCCGTTTAGAGCAGCAATATGGTGAGCAGTTCGATCTGTTGGCATCAACACCTGATTTTAACCAACAAATCAGACAGCAAGCGATGCAAACTGTCATTTCCGAGCGTCTTCTTACGCAAGCCATAAATGATATGGGATTACGTATTGGGGATGAGCAAGTTAAGCAAGAAATGCGTAACATGCCTGAGTTTCAAGTTGATGGTAAATTTAATAACGAACAATATCTCTCATTATTAAGAAGAGCGAGTTATACACCTGCGCAATTTAGTGAAAGTGTAAAACAGGATCTCGCACGTCGTCAGCTGCTTACCATGGTGCTCGGCAGTGAATTCAGTTTACCGATGGAAGTGGATCAGGCTAACCGCTTACAAGCTCAAAAACGTGTAGCGAAAGTGCTAAGGGTGAATACGGATAATTTTACTGATAACGATCCCATCAGTGAACAAGAAATATCCACATATTACGAAAATAACAGCCAGTTATTTCAAACAACTGAGCAAGTCAGTGTCGATTATGTTGTATTAGATGGTTCATTATTAGCTGACCAGGTGACGGTGAGCAGTGATGAGTTAGAAAGTTATTATGACCTTCACGCATCTGATTATCAGCGCAGTGAAAAGCGTAAAGTTGCGCATATCTTACTGCTCGGAGACACCAGTGCAGCAAAAGAAAAAGCACAAGCTGTTTTGTCTGAACTTGAAAAGGGTGCTGATTTTACGCAACTTGTTGCTGAAAAATCCGAGGATAGTTATTCTGCTGAAAATAATGGTGAATTGGACTGGTTTGAACGCGGTGTAATGGATCCTGCCTTTGATGACGCTGCTTTTGATCTTACCCAAGAAGAACCTTTGTCTGGACTTGTTAAATCACAATTTGGTTATCACATCATCAATTTAGTCGATATTCAAGAAAGTAAAACACTGCCCCTGTCTGAAGTGACAGCACAAGTGGAGAACGCTGCCAAACAAGAAAAAATGACAGATCTTTATTACGAATTGCAACAAAGCTTAAGTCAAGTTGCCTTTGAAATGCCGGATAATTTAGATGCAGCAGCTGAGGTACTTGGCGGAGATATTCAACATACGGAGCTGTTTTCAGCTGAAGAGGCGCCCGAACCGCTTGCAGATAATGCGGTTTTAAAAATCGTATTTGACAGTGGATTTCGTGAAGATCGGATGAACTCGGATCTTATTGAGCTTTCTGAAAATAAAGCCATTGTTGTTCATATTAACAGTTATCAGGCGGCAGCATTGAAACCCCTTGCTGAAGTTTCTGAGCAGATAATAGAACAGCTACAGGCAGAGAAAGCGCATAAAAACACCGAAGCGTTTGTTGAATCCTTAATGCTTAAGTTGAATGCGCAAGAGCCGATTGAAGATATATTGACCGAGAAACAGTTGGCATTCAGTGAGACGTTAACCTTTACCCGTGATGACCCTGAGCTTGATTATCGTGTGGTGCAAGCAGTATTTAAATTAGCTAAACCAGCCGCACAGCAAGCGAGTTACGATTGGGTGACCACCACCACAGGTGATTATGCTTTGATTGAACTGAAGTCTGTTCATGAACTTGCTCCTGAGTTAAGAAATGGTGATGATATACAAAAAATTGAACAGAGGTTACAACGTTTATTTTCTGAATCAACTTATCAAGCCTTGGCAATGGCGTTAATGGCTAATGCAGATATTAAGTATCCTGCTGAATAGGTGAGCTAGTTAGATTATCTTCTACAAGATTAAAAAGGCGACTAAATATAGTCGCCTTTTTTATGGCAGAAAAACAAAAATTTTGATTAAACCAAGTGAGTTGGTATTAGTTGAGTTGGTATTAGTTGAGTTAGTATTAGTTGAGTTGATATTAGTGGCAATGCTATAACAGCGAGCTTAAAAAGAGGGAGCTCATATTATGGCTCCCTCTATTTAATGAATTTAATATTAATTGGTTAAATTGTTATTTATCAGCACGGCCCATAAATTTATGTTCAGCAGTGTTGATTTTTATTTTATCGCCCGTAGAGATATGCTCCGGTACCTGCACCGTCAGACCGGTAGAGAGAATTGCTGGTTTGGTACGAGCCGTTGCCGATCCACCTTTAATAGAGGGAGTCGTTTCTATTATTTCCAGTTCGACGCTGGAAGGGAGTTCCAGAGCGACAGGCGCGCCGTCAACTAACACCACTTGAAGACCTTGGGTATTTTCATTAATAAAAAGTACTTCGTCTGCGATGCTGTCTTTATCGAGGTTGTAGGGCGTGTAATCTTCGCTGTCCATAAACACATACTCTTCACCATCAAGATAAGAAAACATGACATTACGGCGGATTAAATCGGCTAAGGGCAGCATCTCGTTATCTTTGAATGTTTGATCAATTTTTGAGCCGGAAACAACGTCGTACATACGGAAACGGTACAAACTGCCGCCAGCACGGCCCTGCGGTACAGAACGTTCAATATCTCTCACTATGTAAACACTGTTGTTGTACTCGATCGCGGTATTTTTTTTTATGTCGCTTGCCTTTGGCATAGGTTAATCCTTATTAATAATGGTTGTTGTTTGTTAAGTTTGATTAAATCTAAAACAGTTATTCTTTACTGCCCGTTAAATGCAGCGAGCGGGCTTTGGCAATCCGGCAATTTTAGTCGCTTGTTTAGCGGGCCCTTTAGGGAAAAGGCGATATAAGTAACGACTGCTTATTTTCTCTTTCCCGTATTCTTTTTCCAGCGCTTTAACCAGAGTGCGCATTGCTGGTGAGGTATTATACTCGAGATAAAAATGACGAACAAAAATAATAACTTGCCAGTGTTCGTCGGTCATTTGCAGTGATTCTGACTGGGCAATAAATGCCGCTAGTTCTCTGGACCATAAGATTGAATCCAGTAGGTAACCTTGCGCATCTGTTGGGTATTCCTGCCCGTTAAATAACAAAATTTTTATCCTTTTTATCTCGAAAATATGCTTAAAAATGGAGTTTACCTGTTGATATCCTCTAGGGCT
>JBLIEH010000032.1:0-10778 GCA_047632875.1 Psychromonas sp.
CTGTCAAGAATATTGGCAGGCCAATAAAACCGAACATGTGTAAGGGATTGTACTTAAAATGGCGAGTTGGTTTTATGATATAATAACTTGTCAAACAAAGGATCTAAATCGCTATCGCCTAGGATGGCAAGCTGTTTTGTGGTTCAGAGCAGAGTGTTCATGTTAACGCGTTACCGATTACGGCCGCGATGGTTGTTCAACGTGGCTTGGTTATTTATTAAAAGGAAACCTTGTATGGCATAACCGCTTTAAAACAGTGTCAGCCTAAATTCGCAGGCACTGTGAAATTTAAAATAGTCAACAAGGGATTTAAGAGTGACATTTAGAAAAGATAGGGAATTCAGCGTGCGTGTCGGGATGTGTTTTATCTAATTGGAAACGATTTAGAACTAACTCGGCCATGTACCTTCAGTGAAAATGAAAGGCGACATCTAATTGAAAGATAGGTGCCTAATATTTCGGGGAAGAGCATCATTGCTCCTATTTTATAGTTCGCCGTATCGTCTATTTAATCAATTGCACAATCATAAGGGCATAAAATGAATAGAAAAATTTATAATTACTTTACCTTCTTTCTTCTGTTTTGTAGTTACTTTAGTAATGCGGCTTTTTCGGCTGACAATAATACAGATTTGTCTTCTTGGACGGGTGGCGGGGCTTACCCCAAAATTACCTTATCAGGAAACAATCAATATCTTATTTCCGATGTGTCGGGTCTGTGGAAAGCTAATATTGCCGAGAATGTCTGGGAAAAAAGTAATTCTGGCCTTGGTAATTTAAGTTTATCGAATATTGAATTTTCAAAATCAACTCCTTCAATTGGTTATGTTTCAACTTATCAAGGGATCTATAAAACCAATGATTCAGGCGGAAGTTGGAAACTAGTCTCTGAAATAGGTAAATCATTTAAGTCTACTAGGGGAAAAACTTACCGTAATATTGCTATTTATCCAGATGATCCAAATTCGTTTATTTCTTTTGATGATTCTGGCCGCTTATATGATTATTCAAATTCAATTGTTTCTCAAATCCCACTTGAGCTAAGTTCTGAATACATTTCTAGCATCATGCTAGTTATGAATGGGCAGCAGCTTCTGGTTGGCACGAACAAGCATAGATTCCTCTTTAAAAAAGATAATTCAACTTGGAAGTTAATTGAAAAAGTAAACCGTTCAACATTAGATATGGTGTCAGTGTCATTCGATAATCAAGTGAAATTAATTGCAGTTGGCTCTCAATCAATTTCTATATCTTCTGATAATGCCAGTACATGGGACGTGAGTAATGTCGAACAACTTATAGGGTCACAGAGTAATATATCTAGAGTTTCTAGTAGTTATGATAGGGATGGCAACTTGTATATCTTCGCTGCTTGGAATAGTGGCTGGCGATCCGGTGTTATTATCAGTTCTGATGGCGGGGACACCTGGAGTAATCCAGTTGATAAATTAAATTTTTCAAAAGATAACCCGACACGTTTATGGCAAAATTATTCACTTAATAAAATTTTATCAGTGCATATGAGTGAGAATAAACCAAATCAAATGTATATCACCACGTATTGGGGCGTTTGGCGGTCTGTCGATTTTGGCAAGACTTGGACTGAAAACTTTATGGTTGGTGCATCAAATACGGTAGGTTCATCGATCGCTTTAACAGACGACGATGAAATTATTACTGCCTCGATGGATGTTGGCATTATCAAATATCAACCAGGCGAGACTGCTGTTACTTCGTTACTGCCAAATAACCCTGATTATGATATTTATAAATTAACAGCAGGCCATTTCTGGAATGTCATTTCATATGGGTCTCGTATTATAGCAACGAATAGCCCTTGGGGCTCCGACAGTAATCAAATCGTGATTAGTGAAGATGGCGGGGCGAATTGGCAAATAGTTCATGATGGTTTGCCGGAAGATTATGCAACGAGCAATACTGTATGGGAAAAAGGATATGCGAAAGCATTAATTCAAGATAGTAATAAACCTCAGCGCTTTTTATTAGGTATTGATGGGCATGGTTTATTTATCTCTATTGATGGTGGTTATTCTTGGCGAGCATCTGAAACTTCTCCTCCAAGTGAAAAAATTTATAATGCTTTGGCACTTAATCCTGTAAATAATGATATTTATTGGGGCACTGTGGGTGATGGGATCTATTTATCTGCAGATAATGGCGCAAGTTGGCAGCAAGATGGTTTGGAAAATGCGAGTATATTCGATATTTCTGCTTCACCTGATGGGAATATTTATGCCGGAGTGGCTGGTGATGGTGCGGCACTGTATGTAAAAGAAAACAATGCAACTGATTGGCGTTTGCTAAAGCAATTCCCGTTTGAGGGGGCGATTGATGCAATTACTTTAGATCCAAAAAATAAAGATGTCATTGTAATTGGTCTAAATAGCTGGAGTCACCAAAATACTGGGCGTATTTACATCAGTACAGACGCCGGAAACTCTTGGCGTTTAATCGAAGGGGAATTTGGCACTGGTGCTGCGGATATGGTTATATCAAAGGATTCTAATACGCTCTTTGTTACAGGCTACTCACAAGGTGTATTTTCCATTGACTTAACACCCTATATAATGGATTGATTTAGGTGTTTTAATTCGGATAAATAACATTTTTAATTGTATTAGCTAACGGGTTAGCCGTCTACGAAGTCAGAAAACAGATAATAACTGGCAGTGTGCTAAGGGCGGGATTATGGATTGGTTGATTTTCGACCAAACAAAATCTCCGCCCTAAATTCATCATCCTAACAAGTTCGTTACCTTTTGCCTGCAACACTGTGTTTGAAGGGATGCTCTTTAATCAATTTCAATAATGAACGTCTGATGGTTGCTAAATTTCTTGCATCGTCTTCTGCATAAATTTTGCATTCATCTTCTTTAAACGGTAAATTTAATACCGAATTTTGGCTCTTCTTTATTATCCAATGCCTAGTGATACCCTGCTACAGATGAACATCTTTTTTTAAAACTCTTATGTCATACGAAATTTCATTTTCAGACTTAAATGAACGATCCCGGCCTGCTCAATGCATTACATCTCGTTCCTACTAAAGGAGTAGAATACGACGGCAAGACTGATAAATGTAAAATGATAAAATTTAAATATATACTTGACAATAATTGGTTATTGTCAAGTATAAGATTCGATTATTGTTAGTACAGTGTTTTTTTGTTAGACTGATCACACATTTATGTACACGTTATCTGTTGCCGATTAACTTGAAGGATTTATATGTCACAATCTAATTATGTAAAAGACAGTGTTAATCCGTATTCAATAATATTGAGGTCGATTGATTTTATTTTAATCCAATCGCTGTTGTTTGTATCAGCGTTTTTTTATGGCGTGCACCTTAGCAATATTTATATCGTGCTGGGATTAATGGCTGCGGTCTCTTTCTCACTTTTCGCGGAAAGTGTTCGATTATACCGTTCTTGGCGAACTGGTTTGTCCCCTCGGTTAGCACGTTATACACTTGCTAGTTGGATTTTTGCTGTTTTTGTTGTGGTAACTTTCCTGTTTTTCAGCAAAACAAGTTTATATATCTCCCGCATAACCATTGCTATCTGGTTTGTTGCTTGTGCCTTGACGTTAGTCGGGTGGCGCATGGCATTCCGTCAGTATCTTTTTAGTCGCCGACGCAAAGGTTTTAATACAAGAAAAGTGGCTATTATTGGTTTAACAGATTCTGGTGAACGATTAGCAAACGAATTTGCTGATCATCCTGAAACTGGCTTTACCCTCAGTGCATTTTTTGATGATCGTCAAGTTGAATGTGTAGACAAGAAGTATCATCAAGATCTGAAAGGGGATGTTGACACGGGGGTCCGTTTAGCCAAAGAGGGTAATTTTGACGTGGTTTATATCGCGCTTCCCTTAACGGCAGAAATAGTACGTATTGAAGAAATTTTACGTGCACTCGGTGATACAACTGTTGATGTTTATGTCTTGCCTGATTTTTTCACTTTCAACCTGTTAAACGCGCGCCTATCGTATGTGGGTAAAACACAAATGATCAGTGTTTATGAATCACCGATGAATGGTTTATCTTCTTTAGCAAAGCGCTTAGAAGATATTTTCGGTTCAATTATTATCCTGTTTATGATCGCTTTACCTATGTTGATTATCTCAATCTTAATTAAATTAGACTCACCCGGCCCGGTATTTTTTAAACAGAAACGTTATGGCTTAGATGGCAAATCAATTAAAGTGTGGAAGTTTCGTTCGATGACCGTTGCGGATAATGGTGCTGTGGTAAAACAAGCGACGAAAGGTGATACCCGAATCACGCGATTAGGTGCTTTTTTACGCGGTACCTCATTAGATGAGTTGCCACAATTTGTAAACGTATTACAAGGGCATATGTCAATAGTTGGACCTCGTCCTCATGCGGTTGCACACAACGAAGAGTATCGACGTAAGGTCGATTTTTATATGCTGCGTCACAAAGTCAAACCAGGTATTACCGGTTGGGCGCAAATTAACGGTTGGCGCGGTGAAACCGATACACTTGATAAGATGGAAAAAAGGGTCGATTTTGATCTTGAATATATTCGTAATTGGTCTATTGTCTTTGACATTAAAATAATTTATTCAACTATCTTCAAAGGTTTTCTACATAAAAATGCTTACTAATGACAACTTACTGTTATTAGTTCAACAGAAATATGAATCACACAACATCTGTGTGATTCAATCATTGAACGGAAAGGAAAAAAAATGGGAATGGAATTGAAAATATTCGCAACATTAAGCATTGCGGTTTTAGCAGGCTCCACAGTGTCTGCTCAAAGCTTTGATCCTGCACCTGTTAAATTAACTGATGGTTTTTCTATCGTGCCGCAAATCGACACTGTTTACCGTTATAACGATAATCTATACAACAGTGGAACAAATCCAACCTCCTCTTCTATTTACCTTTTAAAACCAATTATTAAATTTGGTAGCGATGATGGTATTAATCGTTATGGTGGTGTGTACTCATTAACCTCTGCTAATTATTCAAATAGTAGTGATGATAACTTTCTTGATCAGCGTTTAGCTTTATTAGCGCATACTGAATATACATCAAGGCACCGCACCGATTTTAAACTGGGTGTTGAAAATACCCATGAAGATCGTGGCACAGGTTTAACAGAAGGTGAAAGTAATGCTTTATCGTTTGATGAACCGCTCAAGTATAACGAGATTAGTGGCAAGGGATATTATCAATTTGGCGCGCGCAGTGCACTCGCTCGACTTGGAGCCGGCATAAATTTTGCTGATAAAAAATATCAAAACTTCACTGAGGAAACTAAATATCGGGATACAACAACATTAGGCTTATTTACTGATCTTGAATATGCATTGGGTAATGTTACTTATTTAACCTTTGATCTTAGTAGTACTGATCTTACCTATAAACATACATATCCAGGTGAAGCAAGCCGTGATAACCGAGACAGCCAAGCTCTGATAGGTTTGAAATGGAAAGGGTTAGCCAAAACAACGGGTGAAGTGAAGGTGGGTTACCAGCATAAATCTTTTGATGACTCAAATAGAGAAAGTTTTAACGGTAGTGCTGTTGACTTAGGTGTGACTTGGCAGCCGCTTCTCTATTCAGAATTTTCTGCACATGTTAATCGCATTGCAAAGGAGGCTGATAATACCATAGGCGATAATACCGTAGCCGATTATATTGAAACGTACGGCGGTTCATTAGCGTGGGCACATCATTGGAATGAGCAGTTTACATCAGAGCTGCAGTATTTATATACTAACGAAGATTATATTGGTGCAGATCGTCAAGATCAGACAAACGTTGCGATGTTAGATTTAAGCTATAGCTTTACGCGCTGGTTAAAAATCACGGCAGGTTATGCATATAGCGATAAAGATTCTAATGCCAGCGGTATCAGTTATGATAAAAACGCAGTTAATCTAGGTGTGTCTGTTTCATTATGATTAAATTAATTAATGTATTAATACTTTTTTGTGTCTCTTTAAATCTACAAGCAGCGCAAGAAGCAGCGCAAGAAGCAGCGCAAACTGCACAAGCAGCGCAAGCAGTGGAAGCTATTCATTATACTCTTGATGCAGGTGATAAGATTCGTATTCTTGTTTATGATGAGCCAGATCTCACCGTGGAGTTAGTCATAAGTGATGATGGTTCTATTAACTATCCCTTCGTCGGTCGGGTTTCTGTGACGGGGAAGACCACCGCACAGGTTCAAAAGTTACTTCATGATGGTTTAAATGGGGATTACCTGAAAAATCCTTCGGTTCAGGTTGATATTATCAGTTACCGGCCATTTTATATCCACGGTGAAGTAAATAAACCGGGCGCATACCCTTATCAACCAGGTCTAACCATTGATCAAGCTGTTGCTTTAGCGGGTGGTTATACAGAAAGAGCTTCACGATCAAGCATTTACCTTAAGAGTGAAAATATTAACAAAGAAATAGGGAAGGGGGAAAATGTCGGTGTTGCTTATAGCATTCACCCTGGTGATACTATCACTATTGAACAAAGTTTCTTTTAGCATCAAATTAATTATTACGGACTCCAAATTATATGCAGTTAATAAAGCAATCCAATGACTTTAATCAAGAGCAAATTATCGATCTAAAAAAGTATTGGATAGTCACGATGAAAGCAAAGTGGAAAATTTTAAGCTTTGCTATTTTTACTACCTTACTTGTTGCTGTTTATATTTCGGGGTTAACCCCGATTTATCGTGCCACAAGTAGTCTGATTATCGAATCAAACCAAGCCAAAACAGTTGCTATCGACCCTGTTAATGCAGTTGATAGTTCACGTGAAGACTACTTCGTAACACAGTTTGAGATACTAAAATCTCAATCGGTGACAGAGCAGGTCATTGATAAACTTAAATTGGCTGATCATCCGGAGTTTATGGACGATGGTGAGGTTAGCTCAGCAAGCAAATTAAAAACCTATATTCGTTCATTTTTCCCGACCACTGAACAACGCACTGATGGTGACCTTAGCTTAGCAAGTGAATTAAAAACCGATGTTCGTTCATTTTTACCGAAGGCTCAACAACCTACTGATAAAGATAATGTGAGTAGTGCTAAGGTAAGATTGATTTCTAATTTTCAAAATAGATTATTTATCTCGCCTGTCAATAACACAACCTTGGTAAATATTGCTTTCGAAGCAAAAGACCCTGAATTAGCCGCGCTTGTAGCCAATACTGTGGGTGATGTTTATATTAACCAAGAGGTCTCTGCACAGCTTAAGACAACAAAAAAAGCAGCGGGTTGGTTAAAAGGGCGTTTGCAAGAGTTACGGGGACAAGTAGAGCTTTCAATTACAGAATTACAGGAATACCGTATTAAAGAAGACTTGATTGATATTGAGTCAAAGGGCGTACGCAGTATTGCCAGTGATGAATTAGAAAACTTAACCAGTAGTTACTTACAAGCAAAAAAAGAACGTTTTGAAGCAGAAACTATTCAACTGTTTATCAGTCGTCTGAGAACAGATGATATTGACTCACTGTTAAGTGTACCTGAGATAAGCAACCATCCTTTGATCAAAGATATAAAACGTCTTGAAGTTGAAGCTGAACAAAAGTATTCAGAGCTGAGTTTTAGATATGGTAAAAAACACCCTAAGTTAATTGCAGCTAAAGCTGAACTTGATGCGGTGCAACATAATTTAAAACGAAATGTTGATAAGTTAGTTTCTGGGTTTCGCAAAGAGCTTAATGCTGCAACCGATAATGAACGTCGTTTAAAAAACGAGCTGGAAAAGGAGAAAAACCAGTTCCAGAATGTCAGTAATAAAGAGCAAGGGTATCTAAAGCTTAAACGTGAAGTTGAAGCGAACCGCAATCTTTATGATACATTTTTAGCGCGTTATAAAGAGATGGATATTACGACGGATCTTGAGGTAACACCGGCACATATTGTTGATCAAGCATTGGTTCCTTTAGCGCCTGTTAGACCCAATAAAAAACTGATCATTGCGCTAGGGTTTGCCGCATCTTTTGGTTTTGCGCTTTTATTAACCTTTATAATAGATGCACTGAACGATACCTTTAGAACGGCTTTTGAAATTGAAAATGAACTGGGTACACATTTGTTAGGCTTGTTGCCGTTAGTTAA
Source organism: Psychromonas sp. (assembly GCA_047632875.1). GTDB lineage: Bacteria > Pseudomonadota > Gammaproteobacteria > Enterobacterales > Psychromonadaceae > Psychromonas. The sequence goes on from JBLIEH010000032.1 coordinate 8,131, forward strand.
GCTTAAACACACAAAATCATTGCCACTGCATGCTTATTTCGAAGATAAAAATTGGGGGTTTTCTGAAGCGGTTAGGACGATAAGAACGGGCTTTGTTTTATCACATGTTGATGATGAAGATAAGATAGTTGTGGTCACCTCTTCGATTCCGGGTGAAGGTAAAACAACGACGGCAATAAATATCGCATTTTCCCTGGCGCCGATGAAAAAAACACTATTGATTGAAGGGGATATGCGCAGACCAAGCTTTCTTAGCTTGTTAGATCTTCCTCCTCATGAGCCTGGTCTATCAAATTTGATATCAGACACTGCAACGATCGAAAATGTAATTATCCATGATGAACTATCGGGCTTAGATATTTTGCCGGCAGGCTTTATTCAACCCAATCCCCTTGAATTGTTATCGTCTAATAAATTCGAGGCACTTTTAACCGTCTTGCGTGAGAAATATGATCGAATTATTATCGATTCACCACCGACACAGGCGGTCAGTGATGCATTGATTTTAGCAAAACAAGCCGATTCAGTTATTTATGTTGTGCGCTCTGAGACAACAAAAAAGAGTGTGGTTAAAAAGGGTTTATCTCGTTTATTAGCAATTGATACAAAAATTGACGGTATTGTTTTAAATCTAGTCGATATGAAAAAAACTAAATATGAACATAGCGATCATGGTTATTATGATTATTATGGTTATGGGCAAGAGAGCAAAGCTAAGTCTTAGTTAGTATGCTTTATCTGCATAGTCATTTTTTGTGGATATTGATGATGGCGCGTCTGCGATTGATGGTGCCACCGCACTGATAGAACAATCAGTTGCTATAGGGGGATGCATCTTATGCTCCCCCTATCTTCATTTTAAACTTTAAATAATAGCATTAGCAGTGCGTTTAAGTCCCTGTCACAAACACCGATCAGCTCATCATAATATTTACTTGGCCGATGCTAAAATCCAGTTGTATTATTACCCGCACAATTAACAGAAAAAATGTCTTGTGCACGGTAGGGGGTTAAATAGAATTAAGTCGGCAATCGGCTGCTACTTCATAAGATTGAATATTTTTAAAAGGCTTGGTGAAGGATTAAGATATTGCTCTTAAACCAATCCCACACTCCAAATGAAAAGTTCTCTAATAGGTTGATATTTAAAACTGATTTCACCAAATACAGTATTAGCAGAATCATTACCGTATTTATTATGAATCCGAAATAAAGCAAGAATGTTATATGTAGTGGCAATGCTTTCATTAAATTTTTATCTATTTTTTAAATAAGTTATTATCACGAATTAATTCTCGTGGCAGGCTGTTTTTAATTCTATCACTGAGGGCTTTCCCTAACCCAATTACATTACCGCGATAATTTAATAAAACCTCTCCTTTCACCCCGTTTTCCTGCATATCGCGAATATCTCTCCCCTGGTAGAATGCTTGTGCCTGCTCTGCGTTAAGTTCAAGTTGTATGCTATTGGCATTGTCACCAAAACAACTGGCAAACTCATGGGTGCTTTTAAAGCCGCTTTTGCGCCCGGTACCAAACTCTTCGGCAATCTTGATACCTAAGCGCGAGAACCGCAACTCCTTAATCAGAGGCTTGATAGGATCTGGAAAGAGCCAGAACTCCTGATCGCGCTGGTATAACATACCGGGAATATTTGTAATAGCAAATTGGCTGGCAAAGTAGTTATAGAGCGCTTGCTCTTTTTGTCTGGTCGGCCTGATAAAAGGAAATTTACCCAAACGTTTTACGGCGGGTGCAACTGTGCTGGCGTTGGTCTTTTTAATAGCCGCCACAAAGAAGCCTTCACTGTCATAAACCTGTGGCCAGATATGTAAAAAACCCTCAGCAGTGCGGGTTTTTTTGGCATCTGTAAATAAGGTTTCCAAATCTAAAAATTCAATGTGCTCGGGAAATTTATTTTTTAAGAAATGGCAGATATCTTGATTTTCTTCGTGGCTTAAGGTGCAGGTAGAATAGATTAAAATCCCATCTTCCTTTAGGGCGTGAAAAGCACTGAGGATCAATTCTTGCTGCATGGAGGCTATCTCGTTAATAGAGGATTGACTCCAATTCTTCATGGCATATTTATCCTTACGGACAGTTCCTTCCCCTGAGCAGGGCGCATCCAATAAAATCGCGTCAAAAGTATCCGGTAACCATTTGCCAAATACCCGGGCATCAAAATGGGTCAGGGCAACGTTTTTAATACCGCAACGTTGAATATTGGCATGTAACATTTTAATCCTGCTGGAAGAAAATTCATTGCCGATAATCAATCCTGTGTTGTCCATTTTTGCCGCTATTTGCGTGGTTTTAGAGCCAGGTGCAGCCGCCGCATCCAGCACTATTGACTGTGTCGAGGGCGTGAAGAAATGGAACAGGGCGGCGACGGGTAACATCGAACTCGCTTCTTGGATATAACACAGGCCGCCAAGGTGTTCTGCGCTGTTGCCAAGTGGCGTCAGCTCTTCTGCCATTTCAATCCAGAAACCTTCAGCACACCAGGGTATTGCCGTTAATGTCCAGCCCTGCTGATGTGCTCTTATTTGAAATTTTTCAACTGATATTTTTAATGTATTCACTCTGATTGCACGACGCAGAGGCCGTTGGCACACATCTATAAAATCTTCTATTTTGAGTTGCTTTGG
>JBLIEH010000033.1:0-10763 GCA_047632875.1 Psychromonas sp.
GTACCAACGAAGTTGGTTTCAACTCATGTGATAGTAGGGCGAGTATTGCGCAGCAATGGTTCACGAGCGGGTGAGCTCTGCGAACCCTGTTCCATCGCCCGCGTTTCGCACAAGCTAGGACATTAAATCCAGATAAAACCCTATCTTTCGAAAAAAGGAGGGGGATTTTTAGTTTAAGCGCTTGGTCGATGACCAACTCAAACATAGGAAAATAAACAATTATACAAACCCTTTCATTTTCAATTCCTTTTTCCGGTGAACTACAAGATCAGATTTTTGATTATTTGCTATTATCATTGTATTAACCTTTTATAAATTTTTAAGGAATATGATACTTGCAAAATACAGCACAGAGAGTTATTCAGGTTGAACCCAATTCAAAACGTAATCGTTTGTTTTTATTGTGTTTAGGCTGTTTATTGTTGTGCGTCTGCCAGTTATTAAATCTATTATTTTGGGACGACTATAGGATCCCGTTAATCTTTATCATGTCAGCCAGTTTTATGGTGTTATTTGTTGGTTTGCTTAAATATTTAGAGCCGCCAATAAGTTACTTCATAACACCAGAGACTATTTCTTATTATCATCGTAACGGGCACTGGCATTTACCCTGGCAAGATATTTTGCGTATCGGTGATATCCGGGCTGATGTACTTGGGAAGCATGTGCAATTACCCTACTTGGGCATCAGAGTAAATAATTTGACAAATATAGCGCACACTATCTCACCTAGGTTAGCCAATAAATTACTCCATGAGCAGCAGGAATTATTATTGTTAGCGGCAAAAAATCATGAAATTGACCTGCAAGACGGCATGATTAATTTTGAGCCCTTTGAATTAAATGGTGTTATCTATAAAGGCCCCGTCGCCGCATGGTTATATCGGGCAGAGGAGTTGAATAAGGCTTATGGTTATCATCTCTATTTGCCGGAAAATAGTTTCGATCGAGGATTAATTGAGTTTTTAGGCTTATTGAAAGAATGCCACCATTACATTAATAGCTACCAGTCCGACTGATTATGTCTATAACATGACTGAATTGTAAAAAAGGGATCATCTGTTCGCAGCTCAAAAAAATCTTAATTACATGATAATTAAGCTTTTAATAAAAATTCATTAAATAACGCTAGCTGATACTTATACCAAACGCATCAAATAATTGATCAGCCTTGCTGGTGTTGATTTTTCCTGCGCAATACAAGATCACATTTTTAATACATTCGGTATTACTCTGCAGCTGTAACGGGCGCAGAATAAGCTTTTGTTCCCCATAACGGAACGGTAGACATTGAATGCTTAAAACTGCCCTCAATTTCTTTGGTGCTGTAAGAAATATAAAGAATAGTTTGTGTGGATTGATCAAAAATACGTCTGATTTTTAATGACTTAAATAAAATGCTTTTCGATTTAGTGAAAACCACATCGCCGCTTTTGGACTCATCTATAAGGTTTATCATATCCAGGGTGATTTCACCCGTTTGACGACAGCTGATGGATGAATCGGAAGGATCGGCAAAACTTAAATCAGCAACAATGTTAGAAATATGGCAGGTGATACCGGGTATTAAAGGATCATTTAGTTTTTCAATTTTAATATCTTTTGTGGTGAAAAGTCCTAATGAAACCGTACCGACTTCATCTCTGGAGCAACTGTATAAAACGAAAAAAACGGTAACAAGAATGATACCTATTGCGCCGAAAAACTTTATTTTTTTAACCATTATTTTTCCCTATTTTTTGAAATCCCAAGATATATTTGATAATAATTTACATTGTTCACATTTGAAATCAAAAATATCAAATAATGGCGCTGCTAGTTTCCAATCTCCCCCACAACCGGGGCATTTTCGCTCCTGTTCTGCTATTAAACTGTTACCGGCAACACGGTATAGATAGTAATAAGTGGGCACTTTAGTAATCGCTTCAATGCGCTCACATAAATGAGTACCACGATAAAATAGTCTGCTGCCGACTTCGCCAATCTCCTTTAAAGCAACACTGGAAACAGCTGAACCGTTCATTTGCAGTTCGTCGCAGTTAATCCATTCTTCCTGCCATTTTAGAACGGCTTTACGATCACCATTACTAATTGCTTCAGACGTTCGATAAAGTGGGATAGGCGCGAGGCTTTCACCGCAGCGTAGTGGGGAGCAGGTGTCTAAAAATGTCGTATATAAAAGCTGCCAACTTGGTTGAAATGTTTCTGCGCAGCACAACGAGTTTAAATCTTCAGCAATATTTTTAATTTTAGGTGAAAGTAACCCTGCTTGGGTTAAACCTTGTAATGCCTGCTTAACTTGCGGGCTATTAAAAATATCATTTAAACTGTTTTCTTCAGGGCAGACCAGGCTTGAGACAAACCAACCCTCAAACATGGCGATTGGAAATTCCCGTCCGAGAATTTGACCGTTATAGCGTAACATATCAAAGTAGTTGTTAATGGCCTTTTCAACTGCCGCGTACTGGGTGTTTTTATAACACTCAAAAGTTATCTCTTTAATAAACACGGTTACTCTTTTTCTTGTATTTTAAGTTGTTTTTTTAAATCAACAAGTTGCTTACTTAGCAGCTCAATCTGTTTTATTAGAGGCGCAGTGGCCTGATTAATTTTAGTGTCGATTAATGTATCAATCGTTGTGCTGCTGTGTAAAGTTTCACTTGCTGCTACTTCTGCTGGCATCTTTATCACTTTATCAGGATCATTCATCCACATTTTTAGACCTTGAATAATAGCAGGCAAGGGCACATTTTTAGGTAAGCGTGCTTTAATCAATGCGGTATTAGGTTGTTTGCCTTCTTTGGCAATCTGCTGTGCAATTAGAATGATACTGTCCATAAAAGCCTTGTTATAAATTAATTGAGTGAATCGGGGGATTCCACCGAGCGGTAAACCGGTAGTTCAAATCTTGGCCGGCGTAACCCGCGCATATATAAACGGCCTTGATAGTTGTTATTGTTGTCACTGCTAAATTCAAAAACAAAACTAGCTTGTAAAAAGTGTTCACCCAATTTGAAATTAAAATTAGAACGTGCAACCGACAATAACTGCAGATCTAATTTAAGACAATGCTGGGTGATCTGCTCGCTGGCATATTCTGATTGTTTACGTAATTTCCAAATAATAGCGCTAAAAAGCACACTAAACAGGATAAATAGCAGTTCTATCATTATAACTCCTGTTAATTTTGAACACCTGAAAATAATCGCCCAATCGCATCTGTTAGAGCGGGTGAACGGGCTGGCAAACGTATTTGCTTGAGCACTTTTTCGCGTAATAAAGGAATCGCCACAATATCTGCAAAGAGTTGCGGGAAAAGTGCTGCCTGATTATTTGCTAAAGCTTCAAGAAAACGATTAAGTAATGTTTCATCTTCAAGCACAGTCCATAAACGTCCGGCAATACCCACATACCAATGTACGTTATGGATTAAGTCACCAGATAATTGCTCTTGGATCAATTTTTTGGTGATCTCAAGAGAAGGGGAACTTGCTAGTGAACGTAATAATAAAATCGCATTCTCCTGGCGATTTTCATGCAGTTCTACTTGTATTTGGGTGGCAATTGCCTGGTGTAAATCAGGATTTATTTTGTCTTGATGCTCCAAACACAACGCCAGAGAGTGCAAAGGCTGTTGTGGTAAATATGGGAGAGCGTTAATTAAATTCTGCTGATTATTGTCATGATCTAAACGCGCAGTTAGGTCTGCAATGCCTTGAATGCCAAGTTCTTGCCACTCGTTCCAACTTGTTGAACCTGAAAAATATTGCAGTGCACCACCATAAAAAGAGGAAGCAGGACGGATGAAACGGGCATTCACAATCGCATTCAAAATAGCCAATTTTTCTGTATTTGGTTTAAATAGAAAGGGGTTACTCGCCAAACGCTCCTGTAATTTATCACTTACTTCTGCGGTTAAATCCTCACCTATCGCGTCTACAACCATTTTAATAAAGCTTACCTGTGCGGAGATTTTTAATAAACCCTGTTCATCTAGTGGCATTTTTAAAAACCAAATGAAGTGTTCTTTTTGTGCGCCAATTTGCCAAAACGTTAATGCAATAAAAGCGTGCTGCTGAATGGGGTAGGGATAAGGTAATTGGTTACTTTCAACATTTTTAAAAAAGCTGTTGGATATTTGGCAAACTTTGCGTCCCAAATCATAAACACAAAATTGGCAATTTGATTTTTCTAAAAAGTCGCTAAGGGTATTTATGTTCATAGTCATCTATTCTGCTGTTTATTAATGTGTCCGGATTATATCAATTACTCACTTGATATTGTGAGGAATTTACACGATTTTGCTCATTTTCAGCTGCCGCGCTTATAAATAAGCCGGGATTATACCGAGCCTTAAATTTTAGCTAACAAATTACACCGTGATTTCTGCCGTCTAAATCTATATTATATCGTCATTATAGATGCCTTTAAGTCAGAAAAAATCATGCTGAAAAATGAATTGGAAATAAAAAAACATCGTCTTATTTTGCCTTTATTGACGGCGTTGGAAGATGAACTGCGCAATAAGGGGTTATGGCAGGAAATTACACCTGACCAGCAGGCCCTCAATAGTAGGGAGCCTTTTGCAATTGACAGCTTAAGCTTTGTGCAGTGGCTGCAATTTATATTCTTAGATAAGATGCTCCAACTTGTGCGCTTGTCGCAACCCTTACCAAGTACAATGCTGGTCTTGCCGATGGCGCAGGAATATTTTAAAAGTGTGCCGGGCAATAGCGCTGAAATAACACATATTATTGGCCGTATTGATTTGCTATTTAGCGAATAGTCCCAATACAGTCAGGCGGACGCCTTACGGCCAATACGCGCTTTGTTAGTGCTAAATTAAACAATGAGTTCACAAAAACATCATGAGTGAAAGAGAAAATAGTAACGCTTTATTGGAAGGCGAGCCGATTGAAGTGGACTTGGACGAACAAGATTTAAGGATCGTTGCCAGCAGCCCTGATTTAGATATTCTTTATCAGGATGCATTTTTCGTCGCAGTCAATAAACCCTCTGGTTTACTGGTTCACCGCAGTTGGTTAGACAGCCATGCCACCGAGTTTGCACTGCAGAAAGTACGTAATCAAATCGGGAAATATGTTTTTCCGGTACATAGATTAGACAGACCCACCTCGGGTGTTTTATTGTTCGCACTTGATAAAGACAGTGCGCGCAGCATGATGCCGCAATTTGCTGGACATTCCATCGCTAAACGTTATCTGGCAGTGGTACGTGGTCATCTGGGTGATGGTGAACTTGATTATCCGCTGAAAGAAATCATCGATAAAATTGTAGATAAAAAAGCGCAACAGGATAAACCGGCACAGCAGGCATTTACCCAATATCGCTGTTTGGCACAAACAATATTGCCGATTGCGGTGCGTCCCTATGACTCATCCCGTTACAGTTTAATAGAGATGACACCCAAAACAGGACGTAAACACCAATTGCGCCGTCACATGGCACATCTTCGTCATCCCATTATTGGTGATACTTCCCATGGTGACGGCAAACATAACAACATGTTTCGTGATAATTTCGCTAATCGGCGTTTATTATTACACGCCGAATTTTTATCATTTAAACACCCTGAAAGTGGCAACTTAATCGAAATTAACGCCCCTTTAGATGAAACATTTAGATCATTGTTAAGAGCGCTAAAGTTGGAGGTAAGTGATAGATACGATGAAATTAAAGGGTGATATTGGGCAGGTAAACATGGCGAAAAGTTTACCCTTTAAAGCTCTCTCGTTGCCTAAAGAGCGGTTACCTTATCGCCCGCGTTTAGTTTTTTTAATCCATTTGGACATTAAATGATGTATCTGGCGGCTATTGTCGCGGATCTCTATATACCGCTTTTAATCTTTATCTGGTTATTTTATTTATATAAGGAAGCGACAATCCGTTGCGCCGAGATAAAGGTTTTATTGCTTTCATTACTGCTTGTTTATAGCTTAATGTTTGCAGATAACTACTTTGATATCTGGCCTATTTGGGGATTGGATTACAGTACCCATAGCGCGGTCGCATTAATCTTTGTGGTTAACTTAAAATGGCGAAATAGAATGCTGCTGTATCTGGCGCCATTGTCTTTATGTGTTTATTTGTGTTTAATGCGGTTACTTAACTACCACTCTTTTGCTGATACGTTCAGTACTGTATTAGTGTTATTACCCATACTGATATATTGCCAAAAAGGGCGGGTAAACATGCGTTTAAGGTCATCTGGATAGGATCTCTTTGCATGTTACAACTAAGAGTGTTAAACCTCAGTGAGAAATGATTTTAAGCTGCCAAGATGATAATGTTTTTAGTTCTTTGGGTATTATACCAACCCCTCTCCTTAGGTCGTTATTTAGGCGCAGGAAAAATACATGAAAGTAAGGTTTTGATTGCAGTAACTAGTTGTTCTAATTATAAAATCAATGGATTTTGCATTGCTGGTTAAGTGGTTTTTTATATAGCTGTGATATCCTGCTTAGATGTCATCAATAGATTATTTTCCATTTTCCCTAACGTATTGAGATAGTTTTGGGGCACACATGCTGTTCGAAAGCAGCATGATTTTATTGAGACCATCCGTGGTAGCGCTTACCGCTTTACAGAAAAAGAGTAACACATGTTAAAATCATCTCTATTTAAACCTAGTTTGCTGCGCCGTTTATTTGTCGGGTATGTTGTGCTTATATTAAGTCTCACTACTATTGTGAGTTTATTAATTAGTCGGCAAACCACTGAGAATACCTTGCAAGAGATCCATCATTCATTATCTATACGCGCCCAGTTTTTGGCAGAATTGTCAAAATCGTTATCCCCCTTCTCAGAGCAAACATCATTAACTAGTCTCAATCAGACAATTGTTGAGTTGGGCAAAAAAACACAAAGCAGATTAACACTTATCAGCGAAAACGGCACCGTATTAGCCGACTCCCAAAAATCCCCCCAGAGCATGGATAATCACGCTAACCGTCCCGAAATCATCGCGGCACGGCAACAAAGTATTGTCCCCACCACGCGATATAGCCAAACTTTACGTAAGGAAATGGTTTATCTCGCATTGCCGGTTGTTACTGAGCAAAAAGTGCAGGGTTTTGTCCGTGTGTCTTTACCCTTAACCCTTATAGATAAACAATTATCACAATTACGTTTTACCGTGGTGCTCAGTGCTTTTATTTCAGCGTTCATCGCGTTAATTTTAGGTTATTATTTTGCTAAACGTTTTTCAGCCCCTTTAAGAAAAATAACGGCAGTGGCAGAGGCCATCGCCAAAGGTGATTATAGTAAACGTATTATTACCCATCAAAAAGACGAGATTGGTTTATTGGCAGATGCCTTTAATTTGATGGCACAAAGCGCAGAGCAACGCCTTAACGAAATTGAAACTGAACGCAACCGTTTAGCAATCATTTTTGCCGGTATGGTGGAAGGCGTTATTTATGTTAATGAACACCTTCAGATTATTCACATGAATCAGGCGGCAGCGCAGATGTTCAACTTGTCTAACACTACCTCGATTAAGCAACCACTCGCAGAACAGATTCAGGTACCTGAAATAACAGCTGCAGTGCAGGCTGCAATTGCACAACAAAGTGTGGTAAAAACACAATTACACCATGATGATCGTACTACAAATGCCGAAGTCATTGATATTTATGTTGCCGCGCTAAATAATGAGTTAGGTGAGTCTGTCGGCGCGGTAATAGTATTCAACGATATATCCGAGCTTGCTTACTTAGAAAGAGTGCGGCGTGACTTTGTTGCCAATGCCTCACACGAACTGAAAACTCCTATCACCGTGATACTCGGCTTAGCAGAAACCTTATTAGATTATAAAGAAATGCCCGACAGTATGCGCACCCGATTTATGGGCGATATACAATCACAAGCGTTGCGTCTTTCTTCGTTAGTCTCTGATTTAATGAGTATATCTCGTTTAGAAACAACTCAAAATGGCATTATCTTTGAAGCTGTAGATTTAACGGCCAGTATCAAAAATGCCCTTGCTAATGTGAATAACATTTGTAAGGAGCAAAAAATAACCCTTTTAAATCAATTACCAAATGGCGAAATATGGGTCCGTGGTGACAAACAAGAAATAAATCAACTGCTTGATAATCTGGTAGGTAATGCCATTAAATACACACCTTCGTTAGGCAAGGTTAATGTCAGTTTATGCGCGTTAGATGGGCAAGCACAGATTATAGTAAAGGATACCGGCATAGGTATTAGTTTCGCAGATCAGAAACGTATTTTTGAACGTTTCTATCGTGTCGATAAAGCCCGCTCTCGGGATTTAGGCGGAACAGGTTTAGGTTTGTCTATTGTCAAAAATATTGTTGAAAAACATAAAGGCACTATCTCAGTTAAGAGTATCGAAGGTCATGGTTCGACCTTTATTGTGTTGCTGCCGCTGAGTTAATCTGAAGATTAACTTTATTAGACTTAGGGAAAAATTCAAAGTATCCCGCATCTTTTATATAGTGACAGTAGAGTCGGTTAAATTACTCTGCTGTGATAGAAATAATGCGATCTAACTTACTGTTTGAGAGAACAAATTTTGTTATAAAAAGATCTGTTATTGAATAAACGATGTGTGTGTATGAGAAGCATACAATCTGATACTTTATTGTAGGGTTCTGGGAGAGTGTTATGTCAACGGGAAAACATAAACGTAAAATAGGAAATAACTCGAATAAAAATAAGCACTTAAAAAATGCTCATAAACACCCCAGCCTGATCAGCAGATATCCTCAGATTTTCCTTTTTATCGGTGTGTTGTTAATCGTAACCGGCATCAGTTTAATTACTATCGGTATACTTAATAATGCAAAACTTGGACTGGCGATGTTGTCTATTTTTTTTGGTATAACAACCGTTATTTTTGCTAACTTAGCCTTACCTAAGAAACAATAAATCAGTGTATTCTTAAAAAACTGAGGAAATCATTTTGGAACCTGCGCAAAGGGGATTTTTATAAGAAATAGCCTTTGTTGCCAGGAACAACAACTCTTTGGATTTACACTCTGTCTCTCTGTATTTCTGTATCCTTGAATGCTGTATTTTATGCTAGAATGCTGCTGTTCTAAGGTTTTTTCCTTTATGCATAACCGTTTGTTTATTAATTATAACCCTGAGATGCCAAATGCCATTTTCCACCCTTAAATTAAGCGATCCGATTGTAAAAGCAGTAACTGAACTAGGTTACTTGACCCCGACCCCCATTCAAGAGCAGGCTATTCCTGTTATTTTAGCGGGCAAAAACCTGATCGCCGCTGCGCAGACGGGCACAGGTAAAACAGCCGGTTTTGTCTTGCCTATATTACAAAACCTGATTGATGCACCTGCCGTGCGGGCAAAGCGTATTCGCGCGCTAATTCTCACGCCTACCCGGGAACTGGCTGTACAGGTTGAGGAAAATATTGCCCAATACGGCAAATATCTTGAGCTTACTTCAATGGCAATGTATGGCGGCATTGACTCTGAGCCGCAAAAGCAGCGCCTTATAGAAGGTGTTGATATTTTGGTTGCCACCCCTGGCAGGTTACTGGATATGTATACCAGCCGAGCCATCCATTTTGATGAGTTAGAAGTGTTAGTCATAGATGAAGCTGACCGTATGCTCGATATGGGCTTTATTGCTGATATTAACAAAATTGTTGAACGCTTACCGTTACAAAGACAGAACCTGCTATTTTCTGCCACGCTTTCTGATCAGGTGCGTTTTTTAGCTAAAACAGCCGTTACCGATGCGGTTGAAATAGCGGTTTCTCCTGATTATAAAACAGCGCCGCAGATTGAACAGTGGTTAGTCAGCGTTGATAAAGAAAATAAATCTGCATTGCTGAGTCATTTGATCACTGAGAATCAGTGGCAACAGGCACTGATTTTTATCGAAACTAAACGTGGCGCGGCTAAGTTAGTCAGTCAGCTTGAAAAACGCGGTATTAAAGCAGAGGCTATCCATAGTGGACGTAGCCAGGCTGTACGCACACAACTACTTGTCGACTTTAAATCGGGGCAGCTGCACTTTTTAGTGGCGACGGGCATCGCTGCACGTGGGATCGATATTGACTCATTGGCTCGCGTGGTTAATTATGATTTGCCCGACGAAGCCGCTGATTATGTTCATCGAATTGGTCGCACCGGTCGTGCCGGCTTACCAGGAGAGGCGATTTCATTTGTTTCCAGAGATGATTTTAGAAACCTTTGTGCTATCGAAAATCGTTTAGGTGAATTTATTGCCCGCAAAGAGATTACCGGATTTGAGCCAAAATTAGCCGTGCCAGCCTCGAATGTTGCTCATGCACCAAAGAAACCTCAAAAACCAAAACGCCATAACGCTAAACGCAAGTAGTCATATTGCCAGAAAAACATGTCCAAGCCACTTGAAAATGCAGGAATCTGCCTCTTCAAGTAGCTTGGGAACATTGATTTTCTGATGGGTCATCGCCAGAAATAACTGTTTTAAATCTAGTAACGAAATTGATTGATAGCGAGATTTTCCCCCGCCTGGTTTTGTAATTCAACTTTCCATTCACCGTGCATATGAGGCTGAATAAACTTACTCGAGTAACTTCTCCACCGATCACCTCGAACATATACCCTGATCTTGGCTATCTTTTTGCCATCTAAGCTCCATTGGTAATACAGTGTTTGATCTTTAAATGCAGTTACATCGGAGTATGCATACACAGTCGCAATATTGTTGTCGTCGAAATGAATATCATTGATAGTGCCGATCGGTTCGTTGTCTTGTACTG